>JAZTWU010000192.1:0-6945 GCA_045636085.1 Eubacteriales bacterium | reverse complement strand
GAATATGTGATGAAGGATGGAGACATTGTGGAGTTCCTCTTCAATGTTTAATATAAAAAACAGAGCCGAAAAAAGGCTCTGTTTTTTTGTTTTGTAAAGAATTGTTGTTTTTATGGCGTTTCGTTCAAAAGAAAAGCCTTTGGCTTGTAATAGAATTTCACGCGATCCTTCGAGGATTCGTATGCCGGGTTCGTGATTCCAACTGCCTCGGTCTCAAAGATAAAGCAATCCGTCTTTTCAGAAATTTCTTCAATATAGAAGACTTCTTCCGTGCTTGCTCCGTTGCATCCGAAAATGACCGTATCGCTCGATGAGATAACGGAATGCGCAAGCGCCTCGTTTTTCTTTGCGATTGCTCCTTTGGAAATATAGGTGTAGTAGCTATCATTTTTCTGAAGCGAAAGAATCAGGCGGAAGCCATCCTCTTTTTTCGCACGGTAGACGGAATGGATCTTTGTGTCCTGCAGGGATGTGGATTCGCCCTCCTTCACGGTATGAATAATGCATCCGTATTCGGATGCGATCCTTTCCGCCTCGTCAAGAAGCACGGATTCGGCATTGTTTTTCGGCGCGGGAAAATAGAGGTTGTATACGGGAAGCGAGGCAAGAACCTCGGATAAAAACAAGGGCAAGCGCTCTTGATATTGCGGAATCCATAAATGCTCAAGTGTCAGCACATTTTCCTGTGTCAAAAGATAGGTAAAATAGGCTCCGCCTACCCTTGTGCTGTCCGTCAGAGAAACAGCGAAATGCTTTTCATCGTCCGTGGCGAGAATTGCTTCTTTGTTTTTGGTATCCGAATAAAAGGCAATGGAATCACCCTTCAGCGCACTTTGCGTTGCCATATAACTGAAGAGGAAAACGCAGATAAAGACGGCCGTGAGAGCCGATAAGAAAATCCTTTTGCGGCGGATTTTAAGAACAATGAAAGCGAGAAGGAGTGCGTAAAACAAAATGCAGCACACCTGCGTGAAAAGATCCTCGGCTACGGTATAAACGCTCGGAATATCCGAAAAGCGCTTTGCAAGTGAAGCAATTTGCGAGCAGAGCCAAGAAAGCGGGGAAAGAAGCAGGGGAGGCGCCCCCAAAATCAAAAATACAACACCGGCATAAATAAAGATTTCGACGAGGATGGAAAAGATCAGCGTTGTGATCGGTGCGATCCAGGAAAGTCTGCCGAAGGTGAAAACAGAGAAGGGTAGGGTCAAAGCAATAGCGAAGAAGGAAACGAGAAGGGATGCACCGATGGCAATCAGCATCTTTTTGATGCGAGAGATATGATAAGGAACGGCTTCAAGAAATTGCAGAGAAACCAAAACGCCGACCGTCGCAAAGAAGGACAAGAGCAAGGAAATATCGTGTACGGCATAGGGGGAGAACGCGCAGATGATTGTAACGGAAATTAAAAGATTTGTGAAGGAATCCTTCGTTTTTGCAAAGAGAAACAGGAGGTTTGAAATCAAAAGCATTCCGCCTGCGCGAAGAATGGAGACGGGAAATCCCGCAATTCCCATATAGGCGATAACGAAGAGCATCGAAAGTCCGCATCGCCATTTTTTATCCAGCGTAAAAAGTGAAAGAAGCTTATGAAGTCCCGTTGTTAAAATGGCAAGATGCATACCGCTGAGCGCCAAAATGTGCGAAAGTCCTATTCTTCCGAAGCTGAGACGGACCGAGCCGGGTAGCGTGCTTTTCTCGCCCGTGATCAGAGCACAGAGAAGTCCCGCCGTGGCAGGATCTGCAGATCGTTCTATATATGCGTTTAAAGTTTCTCTTGCTGTCTCTATAAATTTGGCGATAGAAAATTCCGTGCCTTTTGTGATGGCGACGTCCCTTGCATCCTCAACGAAGCCCTGCACGCCGCGCGCCTCGTAATATTGCTTTTCGTCAAATCCGTATGTTCCCTCTGCGAGTGCGCGGATCTTACCTCTGAAGCAGATCCCATCACCGATTCCGATGCTTGCCGTTTCGGCATTCGGATGATAGGAAATCAAAAGCTTGGCCGTGATTGGCATATCACCGATTTTGCTTACCTTGACGGTGGCAAGAGCCTCGAAGGATTCCGAATAAACGACCGAGCTCACGCGCCCCTCGAACGATTCCTCGTCCGCGAAGCGGTTATAAATGGGGAAGTACCATTGAAAATAAAATAAGGAAAGCGCAAAGGAAATAAGAAGTGAAAGCGCGGCCACGGAGGGAAAACGGCCGATTTTACGGACGAAAACGATGCAGGCGATCAAAAATGCGGCGGCGATTCCAAAGACGATCCATCGCGCGAGCACAGGAAGTAAAATAAAAAGAGAAAATCCGCCCAGCAAAATACAAAGTATAATGCTGAGCGGTCTTTTCTCAAAAAAATTCATAAAAAGCTCCTAAGCAGAGAGGGTTATACGGTGGCGGCCTCTTTTTCTTCCGATGCGGTGAATTTCATACTGCATCCCTTGGGAATCACGAAGCGGAAGCCGTTGGGAACCACCTCGAAATCAATGCTCTTTGCGCCCTTGATCTCGCCGTCAACGCAAATCGGGATGGGAGCTTCAAATTCCATACGAAAATGAGGAACGCGGCGGTAGCGAATGAAATTCTGTGCACTTTTGTTTTCCAAATGCGTGCCGGACTTATAGCTCTTCACGAGCTTAATAAAGGTCATACGGGAAATTTTATCGATGATACAAACGTCCATCAAGCCATCGTTTAAAACGGCTCTCGGTGCGGCATCAAAGCCGCCGCCGCAGTACTGCCCGTTTCCGATCGCGGTCAAAAGAAGCTCGGAATCGATTACCTCTCCGTCATCGAAGATCAGCTTCATCGGGGTTCCAAATCTGCGGAACAAAACCTTGACGACTCCGACAATATAAGAAAGAGAGCCGGGAACCAAACGCTTCTTTTTCATATAGTCCGCTTCCTTGGCAACGGCACAGTCAAAGCCAATGTTGACCATATTCACGCAGTACATATTGTTGCATCGAATAAGATCCAGAGAAACGGGCTCTCCGTCAATCTGTGCATCAATATCGTGGAAAAGCTTTCCGTTTGTGAAATTACGAACGAAATCGTTGCCCGAGCCGCGGGGAATGACGCCGAATTCCACATTGGGATTTTCGGGCGCACTGTTAACGATCTCGTTGATCGTTCCGTCTCCGCCGACACAAATGAATCTCTGCTTTTCGGAAGAGATTCGAACCATAGAGCGAACGTATTCCGTTGCATCACCCTCGCAGGTAGTGTAATATATATGGAAACTGAGCTGGCGCTTTTTGCAAGCGTTTTTAATTGCATCCTCAAAGCCGAGATCACGCGTTTTTTTGCCCGATTTCGGGTTCAGAATAAAGTGGTATATCATAGCATTCTCCGATCGCAGAAATGCGCAGTATATTTCTTAAACTAACGGTATAATTATAGCAGAAAAAATAAAATTTGTCAAGTTTTATTATAAAATAAGTCTAAAAACGAAAAAAATTAGTTAAGTATGCTTGTTTTTTCTGATCATATCGTAGTATGCCTTGGCCGCTTGCTCGGTTTTATTATTCCCGAAGCTGTAATAGTGCTTGCTTTTGATATCGTCGGGGAGGTACTGCTGTTCTACGAAAGAGTTTTCGTAATCGTGCGGATATTTATACCCAACGAAGTTGGGGCTTTGCAGATGGCGCGGTATTTCGATTCCGAGCCCCGCATCCAGATCGGCCTTGGCGGCAAAATATGCATTGTGCGAAGAATTGGATTTTGGCGAGGTTGCAAGAATGACGGCGGCGTTTGCGAGGGGGATTGCCGCTTCGGGTAAGCCGATTTCCTTTGCGCTTTCCGTGCAGGCACGTGTGATGACGGCTGCCATTGGATAGGCACAGCCGATATCCTCGCTTGCGATGACCTGCAAGCGGCGGCAGACGGATAAGAGCTCACCTCCGGCAAGAAGCTTCGCGAGATAGAAAACCGCTGCATCGGGGTCAGAGCCGCGGATGGATTTTTGCAAGCAGGAGAGAAGATCGTAATGCACGTCGCCGCTTCTGTCAAAATGTCCGCAGATGGCGGGGAGCAGGGAAGAAACCGCTTCGTCCGTGATCTCATCGGCGGATATATAATAAGCGTTTTCCAGAACGGAAATGCTCATTCGGACATCGCCGCCGCATCCGGAGGCGATATGCAAAAGCGTTTTGGGATCGGCCGTTTTCTGCGTGGAAAATTCCGAATTGAGGCTTTCAACCGCGCGTATCAGAGAAGGAACGCAGTCCTCGGGCAAAACGGAATGGAATTCAAAAACAGAGGAGCGGGAAAGCAACGCATTGTAGACATAGTAATACGGATTTTCCGTCGTGGAGGCAATCAGGGTTATCTTTCCGTTTTCCATAAATTCAAGAAGGGATTGCTGTTGCTTCTTATTAAAATACTGGATCTCGTCAAGATACAGAAGCGTTCCGTTTTGCGAAAACATATTTTCCGTGGATTGAATCACTTCCTTGATATCCGCGATGGATGCCGTTGTTGCATTCAGCTTATAGAGCTGCATATTGGATTCCTTTGCAATGATGTTGGCAACCGTCGTCTTTCCCGTACCGGGAGGCCCGAAGAATATCATATTGGGAATGCGGCCGTGCTCGGAGAGCCTGCGGAGAATTCCGTTTTTGCCGACGAGGTGCTTTTGCCCTGCGATCTCATCGAAGGAGGAGGGGCGCATACGGTCGGCCAAGGGTTGATAACTCATAGTTTTTACCTTTCCTGGAGCTTTTAAGATAATGAAGAAACGGAGGCTTCGCTAAACGCATTGAGAAGCGCTTTCAGCTCTGCGTTTTCTTCCGAAGAAAGACTCGGATCCTTTTCAAGAATGCTTTTTGCCGCCGAAAAGGCAGATTCAAAAAGCGTTGTATCATCGCAAAGCTTTGCAAAATGAAAGCCGATTCCGCCGCTCTGCCTGAAATTATCTGCCGAACTTGCAGAGAAGAAGTCACCGGGGCCTCTTTGAATCAAATCCTGCTCTGCGATTTTATATCCGTCCGTCGTTTCCTTGAGAACGGAAAGCCTTGCTTTGGCAGATTCCGTGGCTTGTGCGGAAACGAGAACGCAATAGGACTTGCGACTGCCTCTTCCAATGCGGCCTCTGAGCTGATGTAGCTGTGAAAGGCCGAAGCGCTCCGCGTTATGAATGATCATTACGTTGCTGTTTGGCACATTGATGCCGACCTCAATTACCGTCGTGCTGACAAGCACGTGAATATCTCCCTTGGCAAAGAGGCGCATCACCTCGTCCTTTTGCGCGGGCTTCATCTTTCCGTGCAGACATCCGATGCAAAGCGAGGGAAGCTTTTGTGAAAGATATTCGGCGTATTCCACGGCGGTCTTTAATTTCGTCGGCGCGGCGCTCGTAGAGATATCTAAGCGCTCCGGCGTGAAATAATCTTCATCCTCGCAGGGCTCAATAGCGGGGCAAACCACATAGCATTGTCCGCCCTCCGCCACCTGCTTTTCAATAAATGCAATGAGGCGCGGCTCGTAGGAATCGTCAACAACGAAGGTATCGATCGGCTTTCTTCCGCTCGGAAGCTCCGTGAGGCGAGAAACCTCCAGATCTCCGTAGAGCGTGAGCGCGAGGGTTCTCGGAATCGGCGTTGCGCTCATAACGAGCAGGTGCGCCCCCTCGCTCTTTTCCTTGAGCCTTGCTCTTTGGAAAACGCCGAATCGGTGCTGCTCGTCCGTAATCACCAAGCCGAGATTTTTAAAATTCAATTTTTCCGAAAGCAATGCGTGCGTTCCGATGACGATATCAACGGATCCCTCCTCGGCCGCACGGTATATACGCTTCTTTTCTGCCGCCGTCGTCGCGCCGATCAGAAGCTCGGTCTTCAGATCGAGCTTCTCAAAAAGGGAGGAAAGCTCGGAAAAGTGCTGGCGCGCCAAAATTTCCGTGGGCGCCATAAAGGCAACCTGAAAGCCGCCTTGGATTGCCACATAGGCGGAAAGCGCCGCGCAAACGGTTTTTCCTGATCCGACATCGCCAATCAGTATGCGCGCCATCGGCGGCGTGAATCCGTCTTGGTTTTTGTACGTCATATCGCGATAGATTTCATTCACGGCGCGCTTTTGCGATTGCGTAAGCTCATAAGCCAGAAGCTTCGTGAAGGGAGAGACGATGCAGGGGGGCACGGTTACGCCGACACTTTCGGCTCTTTCTCTGCGCGCCAAAGAAATATGCAAAGCGAAGGTGAGCATTTCATCAAAGGCAAGGCGGCGCAGAGCCTCGGAGAGCATCTGATCCGTTTCGGGAAAATGCGCGCCCGCGATCGCGCGGGCGATCGTCGGCAATTTCAGCGCAAGTCGCAGATTTTCGGGAAGTGGATCCTTGAGATAGGGAAGAACGCTTGCAATGCTTTGCTCTGCAAGCTTTGCAAGCGCATTGGAGGTTATGCCCTCCGTCAGCGGATAGACGGGAATATATTCCTTCAGCGGAATTCCCTCCACGAAGGCCTCGTATTTTGGATTTGATAGCGTTCTTCGTCCTTTATAGATGCTGAGTCTTCCGTAAAAACGAAAGGTCGTGCCAAGGTGAAAAATATCCTTAACGAAGGGGGAGTTGAAAAACATAATTTCAACGGCACCGCTTTCATCAAAGGCGCGGAATTTGGATATGGAATATCCGCGACGGATCTGGGCGGTGGAGACCCGCGTTCCGACGGTCAGCAAAAAGGCACAGCGCTCCTCCTCATTCGCCTCGGAAAGCAATCGGATATTCCCCCGTCGCTCATATGCGCGCGGAAAAAAATAGAGGAGGTCGCGAATGGTGCGAATTCCGAGCTTTTCCAGCTGCTTGGCTTTTTGTGTGCCAACGCCGTGAAGAACGGATACGCTTTGGCTTGGATAGAAAGCCTTTTCCATATCGGTGAACCTCCTTTTTTCTTTTTACTTCTATTTTACATCATTTCTTGCTTGATTTCAAGTGGAAATTCAACAATAAAT
>JAZTWU010000191.1:0-6193 GCA_045636085.1 Eubacteriales bacterium | reverse complement strand
TGAATAACAAAATATTGCGCAATGAGAAAATCTCGGATATCGTCTACGAGCCACATATAAAAAGGAAGGATAAGCTTCCCTTTATCTTTCATATTGACGACGTGAGATGCCGCGCGATGGCAAATCTTCACGAAAACATTGAGCTTCTCTATATCATAGAGGGGGCAGGCAGGGTTCTTCTTGGCGACAGAAGCATATCCGCGCGCCCCGCCACGATCGTTGCGGTGAATTCCTTTGTGGCACACAGCGTTTTTACAGAAACAAGACTTCGCTATGCCTGCCTGATCATTGATACACGCTTCTTTCTCGAGAACGGGATCAACATTACCGACCTGCGGCTCAGCGAGTTTATCGACGATGCCGAGGCGGCCGCGCGATTTTCGGAAATAATAGAAGAATACGCCCGCGAGGGAGATTTCACCGAGGCGGGAATCCGCGCTTGCGTTCTTCGCCTTCTCGTTCATCTCTGCCGCAAGCACTCCGCACCGTGCGAGAGCCGATGCACCCCCGAAAGAGCGGCGTTTCTTTCGGTTTGCAGAGCGATTGAATTCGTGCAAAGCAATCTCTCCTCGCGCATAAACCTCGATGCGGTGGCGGCAAGTGCCGGACTGACGAAATATCACTTTCTCCGCAAGTTCAAGCGCATCACGGGGCTGACCGTGCTCGATTACATAAACACCGTTCGCTGCCGACACGCGCGAGAACTGCTCGTTTCCGGTGCGAGCGTTAAGAACGCGGCGATCCGCTCGGGCTTTGATAATTTTTCGCATTTTTCAAGCGTTTTCAAAAAATACACGGGCACGCTTCCCTCACAAATCAGAAATCAAAGATCCTTGTGATGCTTTTCCCTTCTTTAATAAAAAACGAAGCCGTCTCAGGTCGCAAGGCCCAAGACGGCTTCATTACATAGGGATTTTCAATATAACCGATTATTTCTTAAAGTAGTTTTCCGCGTTGTTATAGCAAACGTCCTCGACGATCTTACCAACGGTTTCAAGATCGCAGGGATACTCGCCGCCCTCGATCAGCTCACCGAGCTTAGAGCAAAAGATACGGCGGAAATATTCGTGGCGCGTATAGGAAAGGAAGGAACGGCTATCCGTGAGCATTCCGACGAACTTGGAGATAAGTCCCAGCTGCATCAAGGCTTCCATCTGGCGATACATACCGTCCTTCTGATCATTGAACCACCAGCCCGATCCAAACTGGATCTTGCCGCTCACGCCGCCCTGGAAGCAGTTTTTGATCGTGCCGAGAACCTCGTTATCACGGGGGTTCAGGCAATAGAGAATGGTTTTCGGGAGCGTGTCCTCCTCATCCAGCGCGGAGAGAAGCGCGGAAAGCTTGGGCGCGAAGGTCGCATCGTTGATCGCATCATAGCCCGTATCGGGACCGATGCGATTGAAGTTGCGCAAGGAGTTATTGCGCAGAGCGCCGATGTGATACTGCTGAACCCAGCCCTTTGCGTGATAAAGCTTGCCAAGGTACACGAGCAAGGAGCCCTTATACTTCGCGATCTCGCTCTCGGTGAGCGTCTCGCCGTTATAGGCCTTCGCGAATGCGGCGGCGGCCTCAGCCTCGGTTCCCTTCTCGTACATCACGACATCCAGCGCGTGATCCGAAACGAGACAGCCAACGCTATCGAAGAAGTCCACGCGCTCCGCAAGCGCCTTCTTCAGTGCTTCATAGGAATTCACCTCATAGCCAACAACCTCGGAGAGCTTTGCAAGCCAGGGGCGGAAGAAGCCGAGCTCAAGATTGATTCCCTTATCGGGGCGGAAGGAGGGGAGAACCTTCGTTTTGAAGGCGGTATCCTTTGCAAGAAGGATATGATATTCCAGCGAATCCACGGGATCATCCGTGGTGCAGATCGTTTTCACGTTGCTCATCTCGATCAGGCGGCGCGCGGTCAAGGTCTTCAGCTTCTCGCCCGCTTCCTTATAGATCTTATCCGCCGTTGCAGGAGAGAGGATATCCTCAATACCGAAGAAGCGGCGAAGCTCCAGATGCGTCCATCCATAGATCGGGTTTCCGATCGCATAGGGCATAACGGAGGCATAGGCACGGAACTTATCCTCATCCGAGGCATCTCCCGTGATCAGATTCTCATCGATGCCGCTTTCGCGAAGCAGACGCCACTTATAGTGATCGCCGCCAAGCCATACCTCGGTGATGCTGCGGTACTGCTTATCCTCATAGATTTCCTTGGGATTTAAGTGGCAATGGAAATCATAAATGGGCATTTTCTCCGCATAGCCGTAATAAAGCTTCTCTGCGGTCTCGGTAGTCAACAAAAAGTCGCGGGACATAAAGGCTTTCATAGATTCTCTCCTTATATTGTTCTTACTTTTTTATTGTAGCACACTCTTCTCTTTTTTGCAAGAGAAAAGCAAATTTTTCCCCTTTTCCTTGACAGATTTTTTCACGCGGTGTATAATATTACCAAAGAGAAAACGGAGGAAAAACGATGTTGCGAAAAATGGCAAAGCACCTCTTTTTGGTTCTGAGGCACAAGCATCTGGTTTTCATTCATTGCTTAAAATGCGGCATTCCCCTGCGCGGGCTTTTGCACGATCTTTCGAAATTCACGCCGACGGAATTTTTCGAGAGCGTTCGGTACTATCACGGGGCGCGCTCTCCGCTTGCGGTTTGCCGCGAGGAAAAGGGCGTTTCCCTGGCTTGGCTCCACCACAAGGGGCGCAACCGCCATCACCTTGAATATTGGGTGGACGAGGACTGCAAAACGCCGCCGCTCGTGCCCTACAAATTCGCCGTTGAATGCATCTGCGACAAGCTGGCCGCCACGAAGATCTATCGCGGAAAAAGCTACTCGCCCGATATGGCGCTGGCGCATTTTCGCCGCTACGGAAACAAGGTGCACACAAACGAGAAGACCCTCGCCTTCGTTGACAAGGTCTTCTCCGATCTTTGTGAGCTTGGAGAGGACGCGGTTCTGAACAAAAAATATATGAAAAAAAACTACGAGGAGATCTGCCTCGAAAAATCCGTCTGAAGGAGAAAGCACATTTATGATCCGCTTTGAAGGAAAAAAGAGCTTTGAAATGCTGGGACTCGGCGAGGTTATGCTCCGCCTTTCTCCGGCGCTGAAGGAGAGAGTTGCATATTGCGAGACCTTTGAAAAAATGGCGGGCGGCTCAGAGCTGAACGTGGCCGCCGGCATATCGATGCTCGGGCTTCGCACGGGCATTATCACCAAGCTTCCGAGAAATGACATCGGAAAATTTATCAAGCACAAAATCCGCTATACGGGAACAAGCGACGACTATATCATTTACGACGAGAGCGAGCAAAAGCGGCTCGGAGTTTATTATTACGAGAGCGGCGCTTATCCGCGCCTGCCCGTTGTTTCCTATGACAGAGCCCATTCCTCCTTCACGACCTTCCGCCGCGAGGAGCTGCCCGAGGATATTTACGAAAGCACCCATATCTTCCACACGAGCGGCATCACCCTTGCGCTGGACGAGGGCGTTTGCAAAAGCGCGATGGAGATGATGCATAAATTTTACAAGGCCGGCGCGATGATCTCCTTCGACGTGAACTACCGCGCATCGCTCTGGAGCGAGGAAAAGGCGAGAGAGACCATCACCCGCCTTCTGCCCCTGATCGACATTCTTTTCGTTTCTGAGGAAACGCTCCGCCGCACCTTCCAAATGGAGGGCAGCCTTAAGGAGATCCATCGGGAGCTTGCAAAAAAATATTCCTCTCTCAAGATCATTGCAAGCACGAAGCGCACCGTGCTCTCCCCCAAGGAGCATAATTTCACCTCCCTCGTTTACGACTGCAAGGAGGATCGCCACTTCGAGGATGCGCCCTATGAGCGCATTGACGTTGTTGACCGCATCGGCTCGGGCGACGCCTATGTTGCGGGCGCACTCTACGGTCTGCGCCGCTTCGGAACCATCGAGGCCGCCGCGACCTACGGCGACGCGATGGCCGCCGTGAAAAACACCGTGATCGGCGATATGACGGAATGCGATCTTGCGGACATTGAGCGCGTGATCAAAAACCACGCGACCGAAGGGCCGAAGAGCGAAATGGTTCGATAATTTCTTATAAGAAAAACCGACCGAAATCTCAAAAAAGAGAGGTTTTGGTCGGTTTCTTTGTTTTTTGCAAACAATTGTTTTTATATTCAAAGAATTTCGTAGCCGCTTTCGGTTTTTGTGATCCTCGCCTCATAGCAAGCACGGATGGCATTCACCATATATTCCACATCCTTCACGGCACAGCTTTCCACAGCGGAATGCATTGCAAGCTGAGGAATTCCGATATCGAGAGCAGGGATTCCGAGGTGCGTATTTGCGATGGATCCGAGCGTGGATCCGCCGCGCATATCCGCGCGGTTCTGGAAGGTCTGGCAGGGAACTCCTGCTTTTTTGCAAACCGAGAGGAAGATCGCGCCGGCGCTTGCCTCCGTGGAATAGGTATGCGAGGCGCTCCATTTAACGGCAACGCCGCCGCCCATCACGGGCGCTCCCGTGCTATCCGAAATTTCAGGGAAATTGGGGTGGATGGCGTGCGCATTGTCGGCACTGACGAGAAGACTGCTTTCAAGGAATTCCTTACCCCTTGCAAGGAAGGGCAAGAGAAGCTCGCGCAAAAATTCGGAATCCGCGCCGCGCTCGGTGGCAGAGCCGATCTCCTCGTGATCGAAGAGGGCAAGGACGGAAAGAGAATCACTCTCCCCCGCCGTCAGAAAAGCCTCGGTTGCGGCGAAGGCGCAGGCCAAATCGTCCAGCCTCGGGCAAAGAAGGATTTCACCGTTTTTCCCAACCGTGCGCCCCTCCTCTCTCACATAAACGAAAAGGTCGTGCGCAAGGATGCGATCGGCAGAAAATCCGCCCGCCTCGGCAACGGCATCCAGCAGATCCTCCTTTTCGCCTCCGATAGAGAGAAGCGGAAGCATATCCTTTGCCATACTGAAGGTGGCACCGTTCTTGACGTTATTCGTCGGCACATAGAGGCCGGGATTGGGGATATAGCAAAGCGCGCGATCTACATTTACGATTTTTTCCTCCACACCGTTTTCCATAGAGAGCATCACGCGGCCTGCAACGGAAAGCGGACGGTCAAACCAAGAATACGGGATGAGGCCACCGTATTGCTCCACGGGAATGCTCACACAGCAACCGACGCGCCCGTATCCCTGCTTGACGCGCAATGCAGGCGAATCCGTGTGCGCCGCGGCGATCACGGCACGCTTGGGGCTTTCGGGAAGATTGACGGCGATCACCGAGGCGTCGCCGCGCGTGAAATAATATTTTCCCTTCGGAAGCGAGGCGATCCTTGCCTCGTCCTCCGCCTGATAGCCTGCCGCCTCCAGGCGGCGGCGGATCTCGCAAAGCGCGAGAGAGGCACAGGGGGCGCTTTTGATAAAATCGGAAAGGGCGCGTGCGTACATAACAGTCTCCTTTTTGGATACGGCAGGGTTGTTTTTGCCTTTTTTTCATTGACTTTCTTTCATTTTACAACTTTTTTCTTTTAAAGTCAAGAAACACTTGAAAATTTTCGCGTTTTAGGATAAAATATATATAATTCATACGAGGAGATCCTTTATGCAATTTGGCAAGGCCTATCCTGCGGCGGCGCGCGTTCTGCATTTTTTCGAGCAGATCAGTGCCGTGCCGCGAAGATCTTATCTGACAGAGCCCATCGCGGAATACTTATGCCGCTTCGCGAGGGAGCGCGATCTTTTTTACCTGCGCGACGGCGCGGACAACATCATAATCAAGAAGGCGGCAAGCCGCGGCCTTGAGGGCGCACCCGCGCTGATCCTGCAGGCGCACACGGATATGGTTGCGGTGCAAAGGAATCCCTCTCTGCATCCTTGGCGCGACGAGGGGCTTCGCCTAAAGCAGAGCGGCGATCTTCTGATAGCGGAGGGCACCTCGCTCGGTGCGGACAACGGTGCGGGAATGGCTTGCATTCTTGCGATTTTGGACGATGATGCGCTGATGCACCCGATGATTGAGGCCGTTTTCACCTCAAACGAGGAGGTGGGGCTTCTCGGCGCTTCGGCGCTGGACTGCCGCGTGCTTTCGGGGCGGCGAATGATCAACCTGGATTCCGAGGAGGAAGGAATCATCACCGCGGGATAAGTCGGATCGTAGCCATGTCGTTCTGTGAGCCAAGGAGTTGTATGACAAGCTTGTCTTCCTAAGACCGCTTTGGC
>JAZTWU010000190.1:0-41400 GCA_045636085.1 Eubacteriales bacterium | reverse complement strand
ACTTAGGGTTTGAGAATACATCTTTAACGTCGCCTACTTCGGCAAGCAGGCCGTCATCGATTATCGCCACGCGGTCGCAGATCTTCTCGACAACGCTCATCTCATGCGTAATGATGACTATCGTGAGCTTTCTCTCCTCGTTGATCTCTTTTAACAGATCAAGGATCTCACCCGTGATCTTCGGATCTAATGCGCTTGTTGCTTCGTCGCACAACAGGACTTTGGGGTCTGCAGCAAGCGCTCTTGCTATGGCGACTCTCTGCTTCTGGCCGCCCGAAAGCTTCACGCCGCGCTCACCAACGCGGGTATCAAGCCCGTTCGGAAGTGCCTCAATATCCTCGTAAATATTCGCCCTTTTGGCGGCCTCAAGAATCTCTGCATCCGTGGCGTCGGGAGCGCCGTAGGCAATATTATCACGGATCGTTCCGTCAAAGAGAAAAACGGTTTGCGAAACCATACCGATATTTTTTCTGAGGCAATTCAGGGAAAGCTCGCGGATGTCCACGCCGTCGATGCATATCGCTCCGCCTGTCGTATCGTAAAATCTCGGAATCAGGTGGCAAAGCGTGCTCTTTCCTCCGCCCGAAGGACCAACGAGCGCCAGCGTTTGCCCCTCGGGGATCCTGAGGGAAAGATGCGAAAGCACCTCTCTTTGCCCCCTCTCACCGCCGTAGCGGAAGGAAACGTCCGTGAAGGTAACCTCGCCGCGAAAATCCGCAAGCTCGGTCTTTCCCGCATCCGCCTCCTCAGAGAGCGTCATAATCTCGCAGAAGCGCCCAAAGCCGCTCATACCCTCCTGCAGCTGCTCAAAGAGCGTGGCAAAGCGGCGGATGGGATCCATAAACATACTGATATAAAGGATAAAGGCCGTGAATTCGCCGGCATCGATCTTCCCCTGATAGAGGAAAATACCGCCGACGAAGATCACAACGAGATAGAGGAAATCCGTGAGAAACTCCATCATCGAATGATAAGAGCCCATCGATTTCATCGCCTCGGAGCGGTAGGAGGCAAAAAGCTCATTATCCCCGTTAAACCTCTCGATCTCGTGCTTTTCCGCGCGGTAGGACTTCGTCTCGCGAATGCCCGTGATGGCGTTTTCGAGATTGGCATTCAGAACGCCGATCTGCTTTTTTGAGGCCTTCATTGCGCGGCGCATACGCGCGCGGGAAAGTCCCGTGACGATCACGATAATCGGAATAACGGAGAACATAACAAGCGCGAGCGGCAAATAGATGCTCGAAAGGATTGCAAAGGAGCCGATCAGCATCAGAACCGAAAGGAAAACGTTCTCGGGGCCGTGGTGCGCAAGCTCTGAAACGTCAAAAAGATCGTTCACAAGGCGGGAAAGCAGATCTCCCGTCTTATTTTCATCGTAGAAGGAGGTGGGAAGCGACTCGTATTTGATAAAGAGATCGCGCCGCATATCCCTCTGCATCCGAACGCCGACAACGTGACCAAGATAGCCGATAATATAGTTGCAAACGGCCTTCAGAATATAAATGGCCAGCAAAACCGCCGACCAGAAGATCAAAGGCTTAAGATCCTCTCTGTGTGCATAATCGTTGATGATATCTCTGGCAATGGTTGGATAAAAAAGTCCCGCAACCGCAACGAGCAGGGCGCAGAATATATCCAGCGCAAAAAGCTTCATATGCGGCCTGTAATAGCTGATAAATCTTTTAATCATCTTTTGTATCCATATGTAAATAATAGTTTTCTTTTTTCCTCATCCGAGGGGTTTTCGCCAAGCTTTTTGGCGATGAGTTTTTTTGCATTTTCGGAAAAATCGAGATCTGCCCGATCGATCGCCTCCCGAAGCGCGTTTTTCACCTGCTCGCTCTTATAGCCCTTGGAAAGAAGGTCTGCCATAATGCGATAAGGGCCAAAAAGCTTATGCTCGGCAAGCGAGCGGATCGCGCTCTCCAGCTGGCGCTCCTCGATAAGGAGCCCCTCGCTCACCATATCTGCCACCGTTTGCTCGGCAATCGCGGCCGAGATCCCCTTGCGGCAAAGCTTGCCATAAAGGCGGCGGCGGCTGTTATCCCCATAGGTGAGCATACCGAGCGCGGCCTTTCTTGCGCGGCGGCGCTCATCCTCCTCGCGGATCAGGGCGACGGCATCCTCGGAAAGAGCATCACCGCCGCGCACCTCCCCCAGCTGCATATAGAGAGCGTGCCCGACGGTGTATTTTTCCTCGGGATCCGAGAGCCCTAAGACGAAGGCGCCCTTTTCCCTTGCGGGACGGACGAAGATCACGCGTCTTTGGCTCTGCATCATAAATTAAAGATCGTCTCCCTCGTCGAAGTCCTGGATTTCAAACTCGTTTGCCTCCGCAGACTCTGCATCGGGATCCATATCGGCATTCTGCGCCTTTTCGCGCACGAGTGCCTCGAGCTTATCCAGAAGCTCCTTATCGGTCTCGATCAGCTTGCGAACGTTTTCCTTGCCCTGGCCGAGGCGCTGGCCGTCAAAATAGAACCAAGCACCGCTCTTCTCAACGATCTCAAGGGAGATCGCAAGATCGATGATCTCGGTGGACTTGGAAATACCCGAGCCGTAAAGAATATCAAATTCCGCCGTCTTGAAGGGCGGAGCCACCTTGTTTTTCACAACCTTGCAGCGCGTGCGCGAGCCGTAGATCTCCGAGCCGTTCTTCAGAGTGTCTACCTTTCTGACATCAATACGCACGGAGGCATAGAACTTCAGCGCGCGGCCGCCCGTCGTCACCTCGGGGTTGCCGTACATCACGCCAACCTTCTCGCGAAGCTGGTTGGTGAAAATCACGATGCAGTTGGACTTTGCGATTGCGCCCGAAAGCTTACGCATTGCCTGCGACATAAGGCGCGCCTGCACGCCAACGTGCGAAGCACCCATATCGCCCTCAATCTCCTGGCGGGGAACGAGCGCGGCCACCGAGTCGATAACGATGATATCGATCGCGCCCGAATTCACGAGCGTCTCCGCGATCTCCAGCGCCTGCTCACCGCAATCGGGCTGGGAAACGAGAAGGTTATTGATATCCACGCCGAGCTTCTTGGCATAAACGGGGTCAAGCGCGTGCTCTGCATCGATAAATGCGGCCTCGCCGCCCTGCTTTTGCACCTCTGCCACAACGTGAAGCGCAATGGTGGTCTTACCCGAGGACTCGGGACCGTAGATCTCCGTGATTCTTCCCTTGGGAATACCGCCGATGCCCAGCGCGAAATCCAGCGTGAGCGATCCGGTGGAAACAGCGGAAACATTCATATTCGCATTCTCGCCAAGGCGCATAATAGAGCCCTTGCCGCACTCTCTTTCGATACGGGAAAGAACGGTCTCCAGCGCGGCCTTCTTGTCTGCCGCAGAGGGTGCTTTTACCTCTGCCGCCGCAGTAGTCTTTTTCGTTGCCATAATTTATATCTCCTCTTCTTTTTTAATCAGTTTTAATGCCCGAAGCGGGCGCACCCTTCTTTACAGAAGCTTCGTTGCTCCCACGGGGCGCACGCGCAGGCGAAGGGTTGCTCCCTCGCCGAGAACGGCATCGATCGCCGCGGCATAAGCCTCGGCATCCCGATCCTTCACGAAGGCGAGGATCGTGCCCGCAAAGCCGCCGCCGTGCACGCGGAAGGCTCCCTCATGCGACTGCATAAAGCCGTCCGTCAGCGCGAGCGCAAGCGAAAGCCCCTGCTCGTTTACGGCCTTGACGGTATAAACGTTCTGAAGGTATTCAAAGGAGGAATGCCCCGAGGCAAGGATCACCTTGAAGAAGGCATCCATATCTCCGCATTCAAGCGCGGCCTTCGCCGCAGGCACTCTCTCGTTTTCACGGATAAAGTGGATCGCGCGAAGAAGCGCACGGTCGCCAAGCGAAGAACGGATCTCTCCCGCCCTCGAAAGAAGCTCCGCCTCGCTAAGGCCGCGCAGAACCTCTCTGCCGAGCAGGGCGGCAACCGCCTTCATCTCGGCGGGAACGGAGGCATAATCCTCATTCAGATCCGCGTGATTGCCTCCCGTATTCACGATGCAGAGCATATAGCCCTTTTCGGAAAGCGCGGCCCCGATCGGCTCGATCACGGGCGCGGCGGGATCTGCAAAATCAATATAAACGAAGCCGCCGACGGCACACGCCGTCTGATCCATCAGTCCGCAGGGCTTGCCGAAGAAGGTATTCTCGGCAAACTGCGAGATCTGCGCAAGCTCCACGGCGCTGACCGCACCGTCGTTATAAAGATGGTTCATAATATTGCCGATCATCACCTCGAAGGCCGCCGAGGAGGAAATACCGCTTCCCTTCAGAACCTCGGTGGTGCTGTATGCATCAAAGCCGCCGATGGCGTGGCCGTTTTTCTGAAATCCTGCCGCAACGCCCGCAACGAGGGCGGCGGAGGAATAATTCTCAAATGCATCGGGATCGTCCACGAGGGAAAGATCCACCTCGTTTGGCTCATAGCCCTCGGAAAGAAGGCGCACCCTGCCGTCCTCATTCGGGGAGGCAACGGCAATAATATCTCTGTCGATCGCGGCGGCAATCACGCGGCCGCGGTTATGGTCGGTATGATTTCCGATCGTTTCGCTTCGGCCGGGCACGGAAAAGAGCGAAACCTCTCTTCCCTCTCCGTAGGTGCGCTCAAAGGCCTCCACGGCCCCGATCATACGAAGCGTTTGTCTCTCAATATCGGAATAAAGGTGAGCGTACGCAGAAAGCGCGCCCTCCCTCAAAGCTTTTTTCAGCTCGGTGCTTGTCATATTTTTCCTCTTTTCTTTTCAAAATCCGTAGTGCATCTCGGCAAACGGCCGAAGATGTTCCATTGTCTGCTCGAATACCTCGTCAAACGGGCGCATTTTTCCGTCGTCCGTATCCATATAAATGCGCACGGCATCCGCCTCGCGGCGAAACCAGGTCTGCTGGCGCTTGGCATAGCGGCGCGTTCCCAGCGCGATCGCGGCCTCCACCTCGGCAAGCGAGCATTCCCCGCGGAAGTAGGGCAAAAATTCCTTGTAGCCGATCGCGCCCATCGCGGCGGTATCGGTTTCAAGCAAGCCCTGCCGATACAGCGCCTCCGCCTCAGCGGGCAGGCCCTGCTCCATCATCATCCGAACGCGGCGGTCGATGCGCTCGTATATCACATCCCTGTTTTTGAAATCCAAGGTGATATGCAGAAGCGAAACGGCACCCTCGCCCTCGCGGCTTTCCTTATCCCAAAGGCTCTTGGGCTTTCCCGTTGCATCAAAGATCTCCAGCGCGCGAAGCACGCGGCGCACATTGTTCTTATGTATGATCTCGGCGCTCTCGGGATCCACCTCGAAGAGGCGGCGGTGCAGAGCCTCTCTGCCCTCCTCCGTGGCGGCAAGTGCCTCGTGGCGGCGCATATATTCCTCGCTTCGGCCGGGCGTTCCCTCCTCCTCGCGCCGCGTGAGCGCGGAAAGATAAAGCCCCGTTCCGCCAACGAAGAGCGGCATATGTCCTGCCTCGGCTTCCTTTTTCGCCAAGGGCAGAACCGTTTCCTTATAGCTATGTGCGCTGAAATCGTCTTTGACCGAGCAAATATCCAGCATCAGGTGCTTGACACCCTCGGTCTCTTCGGGACGGATCTTCGCCGTTCCGATATTCATTTCCTTATAGATCTGCATCGAATCGGCCGAAAAAACGGTCGCCCCCAGCGCCTTGGCGACGCGCACGCCGAGTGCAGATTTTCCCGAAGCGGTCGGTCCCGTGATGGCGGCGGCGTATATCATCCGATCACGCCCTCGATAAAGCTGGAAAGATCTGCGGCAAATTCCTCGCGGTTCAGCTCGTTGAAGAGCTCGTGGCGCGCGCCCTCGTAAAGCTTCAGCGTTACCTTATCACAGCCCGCAAGCAGAAGGCGGCGATATACCTCGGTGACGCCCTTGCCGAAATTGCCGACGGGATCCTTATCGCCGCTGACAAGAAGGGTCGGCATCGTTTTCGGATATTCCTTGAACCAGCGCCCCGCATTCGATCTGCCGAGCATACGGAACAGATCCTTATACGCCGAAACCGTGAAGGTCACGCTGCAGTAGGGGTCGCTCTTGTAGGTCGAAACGCGTGCAGGATCGCGGGTAAGCCAAGCGGTTGTCCCCTCCCCCGGGAACTTCTTATAGTAGCTTCCCGTGGAAAGCTTCGAGATGAGGTGACTGCGATGGCGCTCTCCGCGAAGAAGCGAAAGGAGCGAGCAAAGCCCAAGCCCCAAGGGCAGAAGCGGATTTTTTCCGCCCGTGCCGAGAATGATGCAGGCCTCCATCTCGCTTGGATAGGCGCAGGCATAAAGGCGCACGATAAAGGAGCCCATGCTGTGACCGAGAACGATCACGGGAAGGCCCGCGTAGCGCGCGCGCAAAAGTCCGTTCATCGCGTGCATATCCTCCACGAGATAACGGATACCGTCCTTCTCTGCAAAATAGCCGAGATCCTCCTCCGAGCCTGCGCTCTTGCCGTGACCGAGATGGCAATGCCCCGCAAAAACGAAGCCCGCCTCGGTCATACGGTCAGCCAGCCACTCGTAGCGCGCTACGTAGTCCGTCATTCCGTGCGCCAGCTGGATCACAGCACGCGCCTCGCCGTGCGGCTCGTAGATCTCGCCGTATATGGTGTGCCGTCCGTCCGCAGAGGGAAAGGTGATTTCGGACAAGCCGTAATTTTTCATAAAAATCTCCTTCTGCCGCGAAAAAAGCGGCACAAAAAGTAAGCAACTAAGCGACGGCGCAAAAATGCGCACCAAAAAATCAGAGCGGATTTTTCTCCAGGAAGGCAAGAACCTCCTCCTTCGTGGGAATGGAGGTAGAGGCGCCCTTTTTCGTCACCGTCAAGGCGCCTGCGGCAGATCCGTAACGCACGGCATCCTTGATATCGCCGCCGTTTTCGAGGTAGCGAAGCGTCATCGCCGCCGTGAAGGCATCGCCTGCGGCGGTGGTATCCACCACGCGCTCGGTACGGAAGGCGGGAACCATATCGTAATGCTTTCCATCGTAAATGAAAGCGCCGCGCGCGCCCAGCTTAATCACGAGATACTTGCATTTCACCTTGCGGCAAAGATTGAGCGCCGCGCGCAGGCAGCCCTCCGTTCCGAAGGGAACAACGCCCGTATAGGTCTGCGTTTCGGTCTCGTTCGGAGAGAAGATCTCCACGGGGGGCAGGCTCTCCAGCGGCAGGGATGCATCGGCCGGTGCGGCATCCACGAAAATGGGAATGCCCTTGGCGGCGGCCAGCCTTGCGGCGCTGAGCGCCACGGCGAAGGGAATCTCAAATCCGATATAGAGCGCCTCGGGCGCGCAGGACATTGCCTCCTGCACATTCTCTGCCGAGAGCATCGTATTTGCGCCGGGATAAAGGATGATGCGGTTTTCTCCGCTTGCCTCCTTCAGCACAACGGCCAGCCCCGTCGGATATTCGCTATCCACCTTCACGAAGGCGGTATCAAGGCCGAGATCCTTATAGTAGGCATAAAGCTTCTGTCCGTGCAGATCCGCGCCCAGCTTGGTGCAGAACACGCAATGCCCGCCGAGACGGGCGAAGGCGGCGGCCGCATTCGCGCCCTTTCCGCCGGGAAGATAAGCAACGCCGCCGTCATCCAGCAGGGTCTCCCCCGCCTTAGGCACGCGGAGCATATTCATAGAAAGATCCATATTGGCGCTTCCCACGAGCAGGACTTTTTTCGACATATTTTTCACGCCTTGGCGGCAGGCCAAGTCCTTTCTTCTTTATTCAAAATCGGAATCAGCTCTGAAAATCCCTTGCGGCCAGCTTATAGATACCCGCACCGCTGACCGTCTCTGCGGCAAGCGCGGTCTCTCTTGCGCGGCAGGTGAAGACGAAGCTCTGCTTGCCCTCCTCCTCGGAGAGATAGCGAATGGCCTCCATCATACCCTTGGCGCGCAGATTGTCCTGATGGGCAAAGCTCTCGTCAAAGCAAAGCGGCGGATGCTCGGTATAAAGCATATCGATCAGCGCCATACGAACCGCGATATAGGTCATATCCTGCGCGCCGCCCGAAAGGAAGTCTGCCGATTTCGTTTCGCCCTCGGCATTCTTGAAGGTCACGCGCATTCCCTCGGAAATATCGAGAGAGGTATATTTTCTGTCCGTCATAATCTCCATCAGATGCGTTGCATACTGACCGAGACGGGGAGAGATCTCCTCGCGCAGATTCTCCGAGGCATTCACGATCGCATCGTAAGCCAGAGAATACGCCTCGTAATGCAGCTTCAGCTTCTCAATCTGGGATTCCAGCGCCTGAATCTTGGTCAGAAGCTCACCGGGGTCTCTTGCGCGAAGCTTCAGCGCACCCAGCTCGTTTTCCACATCGGCCGCAAGGCGATCCTGCGCCTCGATCACAGTCTTATAGGCCTCGATGCCCTCAAGGATCTTCTGATGGTTTACATTCGTAAGCGCCTTTCTCTTCATCGGCGTCACGCGGGCGCGGATGTCGATCTCGCTGGTATCCGCAAGCGAGCGGCGGATCTCCTTCATCAGCGTTTCAGCGCGATTTTTCTCCTCGGTGAGGCGGTTCTTCTGCTCAAGGAAGGCCGCAACCTTTGCCTCCAGGCGATCCAGAAACTCGTTCAGCGCGGCCGTCGGCGGCTCCTCGCCCCAGCGAAGAATCGCGCTTGCAAGCTCCTTCTTCGCCGCATCGTACTGCTCCTTGGCGCTCTCTGCGGCCGCTCTTGCATCTGCCGTTCCCTGAATCTGATCGTCTCTTTGACGGCGGTTTTCCCCAATAACCTCAAGCTTCCTTGCAAGCTCCTCGGGGTTCTGCGTTCCAAACTTCTCGCAAAGCGCCTTCAGCGCGTCCACACCCGCACGGATTCCGAGAAGCGCATACACGCCGAGCGCGATGCCTCCAAGCGCCAGCGCACCAAGGCCAAGACGGCCAAGCAGAGTGGCAAGCCAGCCCTTGGCGACGATCTGCGCCACGAGTGTAAAGAGCGCAACCAGCGCACCGAGCGAGCCGAGCACGATGCCGCTCACCTTCTTTTTCTGAAGGGCGGCGGATCTTTCAAGCACGGCGCTCTCACCTCCAACGGTATCCGAAAGCGCAATGGCCTGCTCGATACCGGGCGTGATTCCAACGGCGTTTTTGCGCTCCGAATACTGCTCACGCGCCTGGATCATATTTCTGTAAGTATCGTTCACACCGCGCCGCGCCACAGCAAGCTCGGTGAGGTATTCGGGCGTGGGGGCAAAGTGATTGTGCGTATTTGCCTCCACGAAATCATTCAGCGCCTCGCATTTCTGCTCGTAATCCTTCTCGGTATCGTGCAGCTTATCGAAGCTCTTGATCAGCATCACGTTGCGATAGCAGGAATCCAGCTCGCGCAGATCCTCGCGCTTGCGCTCCGCATCGATGCGCTTTTCGCGGATCTCGTGAAGCTCGGCCTCCTTGGCGAGAATGAGGTGGTTTGCCTCGTTGGTTTTGGCAAGCTCACCCTGCAGGGCCTCCAGCTTCTGCTCAAGATCAAAGATCGCGCCGCCCTGCTCGGATCTGTGAAAAAGCGCCTCCATCTTATCGTTGATCTTCACGGCGGCCTTCTGCGTGCTGAGGCGCTCGCTTCCCGAGAAAAGAATATTCTCGATCGATTCCTTCACCGCCCCCTCGGCAATGCGCGCGTCTCCGAGCGCACCGATAAAGGCCGTATTTTCAAAAAGCTCGCGCTTCACGCCGAAGAAAACCTCTCCCGCAGGCGACTTACCGAAGGCGGGCGTTCCCGTCTCCAGATCCACGATCGCGCAATCCTCCTTATAGGTGCCCTTGGGCGCCGCGGGATCGACAAGCACGGTGGAGCGGTTGATGAGGTAACGGCGGCCGCGCACGCGCACGGTCATAGAGCCCTCGGCACGCGCCGTGTCCCAGTTGATGCGCTTGCGGCGCTCGCTGATGCTATCCTCGCTGTCCACGCCTTCAAAGCCGTACAGCATATACTTGATGAAAGCGGCAAGCGTGCTCTTGCCCGCCTCGTTCTGCCCCTCGATCACGTTCACGGAATCCGAAAACTCCATAGACATATCCCTCAGCATACCGAAGCTTTTTATGTTGATCTTCTCGATGATCATAGGCTTTTTCCTTTCTTCGTCTTATTCTATCTCGCCGTTATCCGAGGCAAGGAAGCGGATGCTCCTCTCGATGGAATCCTTGGAATTATACCAAGGCTCCTCGTCATAACGGTAATCGAATTTCTTGCAAAACCAGCTGACGTCCTTCTCCAGCGTCTCAAGATACGCGGAAACGATCCCCTCCGCCACGGGGAAAAACTGCTTGAATTCCTGCTTGTGCATCTTCTTCGATGCGTAATCGATCATCATTCTGTAATGCGGCAGACAGAAGCAGGGCTGGCGGGAGAATTTATCGCGGAAGGCCTCGTCCGTTCCGTAAAGATAGACGGCCGTCGCGATCATCGCGTTGAGATTTTTATCAATGCGGGTGCAAACGTAGCAGTCCTTCTCCAGCGTCAGAAGCAGGCCCACCGATGCGAGGCGGGAAAGCGGCGTTCCCTTCAGGCGCTTGCCAACCTCGGGCAAATGGCTCTCCAGCATCAGTCCCATTCCGAGACGGCGCTTGCGAGAGAGCATCTTCTTATAGTGCGTGGGGCAAAAGCCTTGGCGATTCGTCATAATGCGGATATCCGGCTCCATCATAGAAGCGCCGAGAATAATATCCAGCTCATCCTCCTGCAGCTTCTTATAAAGCGTACAGAAGGGGCAAGCGCAGGAGCCCTCCGCAAGCCCTGCATCAAATGCTTCGTTGACCGGTATCGTATAGATCTGTTCCACCCGTTTTGCCTCCACCTAAAAATATTTATAGAAGTACCATTTTAAAAATATTATACACTATACGCGCGCGATTTGCAATAGACTCGGAAAATTTTTGTGCATTTCGCGCGCGCTTTCGTGCAATTTGCGAAGAAGCGAAAAGGGACGGATGCTCCCCGCAAAAAAGATCGGCGGAAGGAAAGGATGTCTTTTTCAAGGAAGACGAAGCGCCTTTTTCAAAAACCGGAGCACCGCCCTTCCCTAAAAAACACGAATTTTTTCTAAAAAACAGGCGACGTCGTCCCTTTAAAGAGCAAAAAAATCGCGTGCTCCCCACAAAAGAAAACACGCGATTTTTTATAAAAATTATGTGATTTTGCAAAGAATTCTTTGCAAAATATTATCTTTCAACCTCTTCCATCACGAAAGCCTCGAGAATATCGCCCTCCTTGATGTCGTTGAACTTTTCGAGTCCAACACCGCACTCGTAGCCCTCGGCGACCTCCTTGACGTCATCCTTGAAGCGGCGCAGAGAGGAGATCTTATCCTCGAAGATAACGATACCGTCACGCACAACGCGGATCTGAGACTGGCGCGTGATCTTACCGTCGCGGATATAAGAGCCTGCGATCGTTCCGACATTGGGAACGCGGATGGTCTGACGAACCTCGGCGTGACCGAGCAGAACCTCCTTATAGGTGGGCGCCAGCATACCCTTCATAGCCGCCTCGATCTCATCGATGATCTCATAGATGATGCGGTGCGTACGGATATCGACCTTATTGCGCTCGGCGCTATCCAGAGCGTTCTTATCGGGGCGCACATTAAAGCCGACGATAACGGCGTTGGATGCGGTCGCAAGCATAACGTCCGACTCGGTGATACCGCCGACGGCGCTATGGATCACGCTGACCTTCACTTCTTCGCCCGAAAGCTTCAGAAGCGATGCCTTCACGGCCTCGGCAGAGCCTGCCACATCGGCCTTAACGATAACATTGAGCGTCTTCGTGCCCTCGGAGATCTGGTTAAAGAGATCGTCAAGGTTCACGCGGGCATTGGCGGCAAGAATCTCCTGACGGAGCTTTTCCTTGCGCTGCTCGGCAAGATCCTTGGCCATACGCTCATCCTCAACGGCATTCAGCTCGTCGCCTGCCTGAGGCACATCGTCAAGACCTGTGATCTCAACGGGAACGGAGGGGCCTGCACTCTTGATGCTCTTGCCCTTATCGTCCTTCATCAGACGAACGCGGCCGACGGCGTTGCCGACGATCACGTAGTCGCCCTGATGGAGCGTTCCGTTCTGCACGAGGATGGTGGCAACGGGGCCCTGACCGCGATCCAGACGGGACTCGATAACAAGGCCCTTGGCGCGCTTATTCGGGTTGGCGCGAAGCTCCTTCACCTCTGCAACGAGAAGAACGCTGTCCAGAAGATCGGAAATACCCATACCCGTGAGCGCAGAAACGGGAACGCAGATCACGTCACCGCCCCAAGCCTCGGGAACGAGGTCATACTGTGTCAGCTGATTGAGAATATTGTCGGGATTTGCCGTGGGCTTATCCATCTTGTTGATCGCAACGATGATATCGATGCCTGCGGCCTTTGCGTGGCTGATCGCCCTCACGGACTGGGGCATCACGCCGTCATCTGCGGCAACAACGAGAATTGCAATGTCGGTGGACTTTGCACCGCGCATACGCATTGCGGTGAACGCCTCGTGGCCGGGGGTATCTAAGAAGGTGATATCCTGTCCCTGCGCCTTCACGCGATATGCACCGATGGCCTGCGTGATACCGCCTGCCTCGCCGCGCGTTACATTCGTGTGACGGATGGCATCCAGAATCGAGGTCTTACCGTGGTCAACGTGGCCCATAACGCAAACGACGGGAGCACGGAGCACCAGATCCTCCTCGGTATCCTCTGCCTCGGTGAAGAGCTTTTCTTCAATGGTAACGACAACCTCCTTCGTCACCTTCGCGCCGAATTCATCGGCGATCAGCTCGGCGGTGCCGTAATCCAGAACATCATTCACGCCCTTCATCTCGCCCATCAGCATCAGTCTCTTGATAACCTCTGCGGCGCTCTTCTTCAGGCGAAGTGCAAGCTCGGAAACGGTGATCTCATCGGGTACGGTGATCTCAAGCTGCTTCTTTCTTGCAAGCTCAGCCTCCATACGTTTGATCTTCTCCTGTGCGGCTTTTTCCTTATCCTTCGCGCTCTTGGCAAACTGGCCGCGGTTATCCTGCTTCTTCAGCTTCTGCTTCTGTGCCTTGGAATCCGTTCCGTTTGCAATTGCAAAGAACTGCTCGTTATAGCGCTCATCGTATTTGGAAAGGTTCACATCGGAGGTACGCATATCCACCACGCGCGTCTTCTGCTGGGTGGTGCTGTATTCGCCGCCGATATTCACGCCGCCCTTGACCTCGCCTGCCTTGGGTGCGGGCGTGATGGTCTTGAACTGCTGCTTTTGTACCTTCTTCTCTTCCTTCTTGGGAAGGGGCTGGGGCACGGCGGGCTTCTGCTGTGCGGCCTGCTGCTTCAGCTTCTCCTTCTCGAGCAGCGCCTGCTGTGCGGGGCGCGCCGTGGAGGGCTGCTGTTGCGGCTTCTGTGCGGGAGACTGCGAGCCCTGCGGCTTAAAGCCCTGCGCCTCGCGTCTCATATTATCCAGCTTTCTCTGGAAGGGATTCTCCTGCGGGCGGGCATTGTAGCCGCCGTCGCGGCGCTGACCGTCGCGGCGATTGTCTCTTCCCTCGGGGCGCTGGCCGTTATTGTTGCCAAAGCGGTCGCCGTTTCTCTGTCCCTGCCCTGCGGGGCGATCGTTTCTGCGAAGCTGATCCAGGGGAACGTTGGGGCGATCGATTCTTCTGGGCATAACGGGAGGCTGCACCTGCGGTGCCTTCTGCGCCTCGGGCTTTGTCTCCGCCTTGGGAAGCTCGGGCTTCACCTCTGCCTTGGGTGCGGGTGCAGGCTTCGGCTCCTCCTTCGGTGCCTCGGGCTTTGCCTCCGCCTTAGGTGCGACTGCGGGCTTCGGCTCCTCCTTCGGTGCCTCGGGCTTCGCCTCTGCCTTGGGTGCGGGTGCGGCCTTTGGTGCTTCGGGCTTCTCCTCCGCCTTCACTTCCTCAACCGCAGGCTTTTCGGCGCGGATCTTCGCCACGCCCTTGATATAATCGTCGAGATTCTCGATCTGATTGGACTTCGTTACCTTCTGGAAAAAGAGAGCAAACTCCTGATCGTCGGCATTTGCACCGCTCTTTTTCTCAATCCCCATTTCCTTGAAGGTATCCAGCACGTCCTTGGACTTCATCGCAAAATCCTTAGAGAGCTGTGCGAGCTTTATCGTCTTTTTTGCCATATATATCACCGGTTTCCTTGGGGCGGAAACTTCCTTTCTGTGTCATTGTTTCGAGATGCCAGCGCGGCATCAATCTCTCTGGCGAAGCCTTCGTCTGCAACGCCGACAGTGGCCGGAGCATAGGTCTTTCCGAGAAGCCTTCCGAGCGCCTCCGGCGACGGCGGAATCTCCCATAGACCAACGCCGTAAAACTCGCATTTGCACCGCACCTTCCTCTTCGTTGCCTCCGAGGCTCCCTCGCTGACGAGAACGAGGCGGATGCCGCCCTTATTTCTCGCGGCGAGCGCCTTGCAAACGAGAGGCGTTCCGATGCAAAGCTTGCCGGCGCGCATAGCGAAGCCGAGCATACCGTGCAGTCTTTGATTATGATCCAAGCTCACCTGCAAGCTCCTCCTCCAGGCGGAGGAAAACCTCCTCGGGGATCTCGCATTCCAGCGAGTTCTCCAGGCGCCTGGCTTTTTTCGCTTTTTTCAGACAGGCGGGATTCTTGCAAAGATATGCGCCTCGGCCGGATTTCTTGCCCGTGGCATCCAGAACGATCTCGCCCGTGGGCGTTCTCAAAACGCGGATCAGCTCCATTTTCGGAAAATGCTCTGCGCATCCCGTGCATTTGCGAACGGGGATCTTGCGCGGCGTCATCATCTGCGCCATATCCTTCTTCCCTCCTTGTCCTTACAGAGAAATTTATGCCTTGATATCTACCTTCATACCCGTGAGTCTTGCGGCAAGCTTCGCATTCTGACCCTCGCGGCCAATGGCAAGCGAAAGCTGATCGGGTGCCACCATCACGCGGCAGGTGCGCTCTCCGTCCATCTCTGCGGAGATGACCTTTGCGGGAGAAAGCGCCGCGCAAACGAAGCTGACGGGATCCTCGCTATACTGAATAATATCGATCTTTTCTTCGCCGAGCTCGGCAAGGATGGCGCCGATACGCATACCGTTCTTACCGATACAGGATCCGATTGCATCCACGTTTTCATCTCTGGATTCAACGGCGATCTTCGTGCGGCTTCCTGCCTCTCTGGCAACGCCGCGGATCACGATCGTGCCGTCCTGAATCTCGGGGATCTCAAGCTCGAAGAGACGCTTGACAAAGTTGGGATGAACGCGGGAAAGCGTTACCAGCGGGCCACGCGTTTCTCCGCTCTTCACCTCGGAGATAAAGACCTTAATGCGGTCGCCAACCTCGTGACTCTCGCCTGCAATCTGCTCGGACTTCAGAAGGGTTGCATAGCCCGTTCCCGTATCGAGAATGAGGTTACCCGTCGTCATATCCACCTTATCCACGATGGCGGTGATGATCTCTTCCTTCTTATCCTCGTATTCGCGCGTCTGTCTTTCTCTCTCGGCATCGCGGATGGCCTGAATGATCATCTGCTTGCCCGCCTGTGCGGAGAGACGGCGGAAGGTCTTGGTCTTCAGCTCGGTCTCAACGGTGCCGCCGAGCTTATAGCGGCGGCTGATTGCCTTTGCATCGGAAAGAGCGATCTGATTTTTCGGATCCTCAACCTCTCCGTCTGCCACAACGGCTCTCTGCTGGAAAACCTTCATATCCTGCTTCACGGGGTCGATCTGTACGCGAACGACCGTGGTCTGGCCAACCTCCTTGCGGCAAGCATTTGCCAGAGCGGCCTCGATCTTCTCGATCATATACTCCTTGGGAATGCCTTTTTCCTTTTCCAAAAGGTCAAGGGCTGTATAAAAGTCCTGATTCATCTTTCTTTCGCGTAAATTTTACGCATTCCTTTCCTTATTATTCCTCAAAAAATACGGTTTGAAGACGGGAGATCTCGCTTTTTTCAAGCAAAAATTCCTCTCCGCCATCCTCTGCAATGCGGATCGCACCGCTCTCCTCCAAGGCGAGAAGCTTGCCGCGAACGGCGCGCCTGCCCTCCTTCGGGGAGAAAAGCTTTGCCTCCACGCGCGCGCCGATAAAAGCAAGAATATGCTCATCCGTGCGCAGCTCGCGCTCAATTCCGGGAGAGGAAACCTCAAGATAATAGAAGCCCTCGATCGGATCCGCCTCGTCCAGAATCGGGTCGATGGCGCGATGCACGCGCTCGCAATCCTCGATTTGAATGCCTGCATCGTTATCAATGGTGATCTCCAGATGGTAGTCCGCGCCGATCTTCGCATAGGTGATATCCCAGATGCGATAGCCAAGCTCCGTGACCGTGGGCAAAATCGCCTCGCGCACGGTGTCCTTCACGCTCTTCTTCATAGATTTCCTTCCTTGAATATATATTGCTTTTTTACATTGCTTCGAACAACAAATGAAGAGTGACCCGCAAGCCACTCTTCATCCTTCCTATTCTGTTCCCTATCATTATACCATATTTTTTGGAAAAATCAAGAGTTTTTTCGAATTTTTATATAAAAACGACTAAAAAACGGCTAAAATCTCAATTCTCCAAGGTATCGTTGGGGCGATGCCCAAGCTTTCCGGTCTTTCTTTGGCGAAGCACATTTCCCTTCACCTTCTTTGAAAGCGCCGCGGTCAGCTCCTCAAGCTTCTTCACGGTATCCATCCGCTGATCTTCAAGATCCTTTTGCACCGCCTCGCGCTGCGCATCGGACATCATAGAAGGATCGTCTCCGAGGATGCTTATTTTCTTCTTTTTATTCATCGGTTATTCTCCTATGCCCCCTCGGATGCGGAGCACCCGAGGGAGATCTTTTCTTGAATTATTTCAGCTGCATGGTGACGGTGGGGAAATTCGCATCCAGATATGCCCAGACAGTATCTCCGAATGCACCCCAGAGAAGGACGCCTGCAACAACGAGCACGGCAAGAATGATCAGCGAGATAAAGGAGGTCTTATAAAGATTTCTGCGATCCTCTTTTTCAAGAGCACCCCTCAGCTTCTTTTTGAGGCTCTTGCGCGCGCGCTTGAGCTCATACTCCATCTCAACGATCTCCTGCTTATGGCGGCGAAGCGCGATGCCCTTCAGCTTCTGCTTTCTTGCGCGGCACTTGGCCTCCGCAATGTCCGCATAAGCGGTTGCAACGCGGTCAACGCTCACGAGAAGCTTCTTCTTATCGGCACGGCTGAGATTCAGATCGCGGATCAGGGCGATCGTCTTGCGGCTCTTTCTCTGTCTGCGCTTCTTCTCGCGCAGATAAGCCTTATGCCACGGCGTTCTCGCCTTCTTTCCGTCCTCGCCAAGATAAATGGCAAGCAGTCGCTCGTTTTCGCGGTCCCTCTCAGCGAGAAGTGCGAAGATGCTTTCGCGCATTTCGGCAATCTCCGTGCGCCCGGTCTTCGCATTCTTCGGCGCAAGCTTCGCGAGAAGCGCGGCGAAGTATCTCTTGTTATCCGCGCGCTCGGCCAGGAGAGCCAGTCTCCTTCTTGCCTTCAGCTTGCGGATCTTCTTTGCGGTTTCCTTCTTGAGGTACTTGCGCATCGGCGGCGTCAGCGAAACGTCGCAAAGGCCAACCTCCATCTCGCGCAAAAGATTTGCGATGGCCGCGTCGTAGCGTGCCTCAAGCGTCTTGAGATCCTGCTTTTCAAAGGCCTTCAGCTTCTTCTTCAGCGCGCCCTTCGTAAGAGCGGAAAGGTTCTTCTCGCCCTCGGCGAGCTTCTCCTTCTTGCCCTTCTTCTCGGCCTTTTCCTGCGCGGCGGATGCCTTTGCATCCTCCCTTGCGGCCTTAGCCGCCTCCGCGGCGGCCTTTCTGTCGGCTTCCTTCTTCTCGGCAAGGCGCGCCTTATCCTGCGCCTCCTGCGCCAGCATAGCGCGGTACGCATCGCGGCGCATCAGCGCCTCGTCTCTTTCCGTCAGAAGTCTCCAGGCCTCTTCGTCCTTATCCTTGCGCTTTTCGAGCCTTGCGGCCTTCCTCTCCTCCTTGCTTTGGCGGCGAAGAAGACTTCTGCTCTCTGCCTCGGCTCTCTTATCGGCCTTGGCCTTTTCGCGCATTTTCTGCGTTTCCTGTGCGAGTGCGGCCTTATCGGCGGCCTTCTGTGCCTTCAGGCTGAGCGTCTGCTCATTTTCCTGCTCGGCAACGGCCTCCATTTCGGCGGCATTCGCGGCATCGGCGGCCTCTCTGGCCTTCGTTGCCTCAAATCTTTCGATCACAGCAGCCTCGTAAGCCTTGAGCTTTTCCTTCTTTCTGCCCTTGTTGAGCGCCAGAAGGAGCGCCTGCTTCTCGGAGGCGGCGGCCTTTTCCTCGCAAGCGAGTGCGTAAGCCTCCAGCTCCTCTGCCGTCAGATTCTCGGTTGCGGCCTTCTTAGCGGCCTTTCTTGCAGCCTTGCGATCTGCTTTTGCTTTTTTCTTGTCTGCGCGGGTAGGCTTTTTGGAAAGGGTTGCCGCGGCGGCCAGCATAGCGGCCTTCTTCGCGCGTTTCTCCTCTTTCTTTTCAAAGCTTTCCTGCTCGGCACTTGCCGCACGGGCGGCCTCGGCATCCTTCTTGGCCTGCTCGGCATTTGCCTCCTCAAGCAGAGCCTGCTCATATGCCTTATTCAGCGCCTTCTTATCGCGCTTCTGCTCGCGGAGAACCTCGGCTCTTTCGCGGGCGGCCTGCGCATTTCCTTCGGAAACGAGCGCCTGCGCCTCTGCGGCGGCAAAGCTCTTGTCCAGGCGGTCGCGGATGCGGCTTGCCTTCTGCTCTGCCTTAACGGCGGCAAGCTTTTCCTTTTCAACGGCGGCATCCACCTTCTTCTGCAGGCGGGAAAGCGATCTCTCGTCACCCTTCTGCGAAGCGGCAAGCGCCAGCGCGATCAAAGCGGCCTTTTCCTTCTTGGAAAGTGCCGTTGCATTCTCGGCGGTATCCTTCGCCTTCACAAGCGTATCCCGCTTCTGACCTGCGCGGAGAGCGGCGGCCTTCGTTGCAACGCTGTTGCGGCGGGCGATCTCTCGCTCGGCGGCACTCGCGCCATTGGCCTCCGTATCCTTCACGGCCTCGGCGGCCTCGTTATAGGCCTTCTTTGCATCGCTGTATTCGCGCTCTGCGGCGGCGATCGCGGCATTCAGCCTTGCGGCCTTATCCTTGGGGATCGAGGTGCGCTTGCCCCTTCTCTGCGACTGCACGGAAAGAGCCATTGCGGCCATAGCGGCATTGGCATCGCGGCTCGAATCGGCCTCGGCCTCATCTGCCTCGCGGTGCTCGCGCACGACCTCTGCAATGCGGCGCGCCTCCTCGGCCTTGGAATCCTCCACAAGAGCCTCCTCGTATGCTGCGCTCAGCGCGCGAGAGGAAACGTGCTCCTCGGAAAGGCGGGAAGCCTTCTCGCCTGCGGCATCTGCCGCATCCTCTGCGGCAAGCGCCTCTGCCTCAACGGCGGCGAGACTCTTTCTCCATTTCTTTTCCTTCTTGCGATTCGTCTTATTCGCCTTTGCGGCGGCCTTTGCCTCTGCCTCTGCGGCGGCGGCGGTGATTCTTTCCAGTCTCTCGGCGGCTCTCGATTCTCCGCCCTTCTCGCTCACGGTGAGCGCAAGCGTCAGAAGCTCAGCCTTCTCAGCGGGAGAAAGCGTGACGGCGGTCTCGGCGGCAAGCTTTGCGCGTTCAAGCTGCTCCTTCTTTGCGGCGGCGGTAGCGGCCTTTGCATCCAGCGCATCGATCCGCTTCGTCAGCGAAACGATCTCCTTCTTCTTGGGCTTATCGCTATCGGCCAGTGCGCGGCACTGCGAAAGAAGCGCGTTGCGCTCAGCGGCGGCCTTTTCATATTCCGCCTCAGCCGATGCAATTGCCGCGCGCACCTTTGCGCGCGCCTTCAGGCTGGCGGCAGTCTCCTTGCGCAGAGCGGCAACCGTGAGTCCCGCCGCGGCGGCGGCGATCGCCTCGCGATCCGCTTCATCCTGTGCGATCACGCTTGCATAGGAAGCGCGAATCTCCTCCTTGGAGGGCTTATAAGCGGCATCCTTTCTCTGCAATGCGGAATCCAACTGCTTCCAAGCGCCTGCGGGCATATCCATACCGTGGCGCAGAGCCTGCGAGGGCAAAATGCGGCTGATCGGCTTGCAATAAAGCTTCTTTTCATCCAGCTTTGCGGCGTGGCGGTTATACTTTCTGATATCGCCGTCGCATTTTTTCTGACAGCGGTCGGCGGTCTTTTCGTCGGGATAACGGTGAAGCAGGCAAAGAAGATTGATCTCGTCCTTGATCAGCTCCAGCGACTGTGCGGCGGCAATCTCGTGCTTCACCTCGTGGGGCAAAGCCTTGGTGGATTTGGCAAGAAGCTTATTCTCCTCGCGCTTTGCATCCATCATTGCAAGCCGATTCTTGTAATAGGCCGTTCTCTGCGCTCCGTCCGCCAAAAACGAATCGTATGCGGCGGCGGTACGGAAGGCATCCAGCGCGGCACCGTTGCCCGTGCGCACGGAAACGGGGTCATAGGGCGTGGGGGCGGCCTTCTTTCTTTCCTTACCCGAAAGAGCGGCGGCATAGCCCTCCATCAGCTCCTGCTGGCGTTTGGCATTCTTTTCTGCGCGACGGGCGCGCTTTTGCGCCTTGCGGGCGCGGCGATCCTCGGTATTGGCGGCCGCACGCATAGACTCCGCGCTTTCCTGCGCGGCCTCGGTCTTCTGCTCGGCCTGATCCTTAGCCTTGCTCTTGGCCTTATCCTTGATCACGGAGGCGGCAACGGGGTTCCAGAGAAGCGCGTGCATCAGCATTTCCTTCTGCATTTCCTTGCGCAGTCTCTTCTGCTCCCTGCGATCCTCCTTCTTCTGCTTCATAAGTGCCTCACCCTGCTGTGCAAGATCGGCCTTTCTCTGCTTCTGAAGGTCAGCCTCCGATACACCGAGGGCCAAAGCCGCCCCTGCGGCGGCAAGCTCGGCATTCTGCTGCTCCGGCGCGCTCTGCGCTACCTCGTTGTTTGCATCGCCGCCCGCCGGGGCTGCAGCGTCAAGCCCCGTGGCGGCCGAACCAAAAGGGAGGTTTTCAGGCAGCCTTCCTTCCTTGGCGATCTGCTCGGTTAATCCCTCCGGCAAGGGCTCACAGCTCTCCTTGGAAGCACGATTGTATTTCGCAATATCCTTGTTGTAGTTACGGATGCCTGCCTCAGCGTCCTTCTTGAAGCTCTCTGCGGCATCTGTGTGACCCTTGTAAGAAAGAAGCGCGATGGCGGCAAACTGTGTTCCCAGAAGCGCGGCCTCCTGCTCGAGGCGGCGGCTCTGATAATCCTTCTTGCTCTCGCCCTTTTCTCTCTTGATCTTCTTCAGCTCTTTTTTCTTCTCGGCAATCTCCGCCTTCGTTCCCTTCAGGTAGCGGCGAAGCTCCTTTTTCGAGAAGCTCTCTGCACCGAAGGCCTCGGGCAAAACGGATGCGGCATCCGCCTCGGCAACGCTCTCTGCCATCTGAACGGCAGAAGCCTCCTCTGCGGTTGCGCCCGCACCTGCACCAACAGCGGCGGCACCAACAGCGGCGGCAGCGGCATTCTGCGCACCGTCCTCGGTCTTAACAGCAGCTGCGGGGGTTGCAGACTGCATAACGCTTGCCTCCACGCGGCGCGCCATTTCCTCCAGGCGACCGAGTATATCGGCAATTCTATCCTCGCCGCCCTTACCTGCGGCGCCGATTGCATTCTCAATTCTTCCGATCAGCTCGGAGAGGGTGGGCTCCTTCTCCTCAGCCACCTCGGGCTTATTCAGACGAAGCGATTCGGGAATCAGATGTGCGGGAAGCATATCGGCAAGGCGGACGCGGATCATCGCCTCGTCCACAGCCTTGGCCACCTCGGCCTCGCGCTCCAATCTTTCCTTCTCCGCCGCCATCACGCGCTCAATGTCGTTATCCACGATCTGCGCGGCCGTGAGGGGCTCCTCGGCCTCGTTTTCTCCATTATTATCCTCTGCCTCAGCGGGCTTCTCCTCTGCGGGTGCGGATTCCTCAGCGGGCTTCTCCTCTGCGGGGGCCTGCTCTGCGGGCACATCCTCGGCGAAGACGATCTCAATTCCGTCATCCTCTGCGGCAGGTGCCTCGCTCTCCGTGCTCTCTGCATCGGAAAGGATATCAAGATATTCGGAGTCGCTCTCCTCGGCAACGGGAGCGCTCTTCTCTGCGGGCTTCTCCTCCGCCACGGGCGCAGGTGCGGCCACGGGCTCAGGCTTCTTCGCAGGCTCTGCGACGGGCGCGGGAGCGGCCACCTCTGCCTCTGCCTCGGGTGCATCGTTTTCCACCTTCTTCAAAAGCGCAGAGCTTCTCTGACGGCGCGCCATCAATTCCTCGCGCTCGCGCTGAAGAGCCTCCTCCGCTTCTCTTTCGGCCTTGGCCTTCGCCTCTGCCTCAGCGGCAAGGCGCTCCATCTTAGCCTTGGAAACGGTGGCTCTCGCCGCCTTCTCAATCTTCTGATTCTGGCGGTAGTTTTCCGTATAATCCAGCACAGCGGCGGCGCGGTCTGCCGCGCTCTTTGCGGCCTCCTGTGCCTGTGCCTTGCGCTCCTGCTCCTGCTTCTGGAGCTGCTCGGAGCTCTGCTCCTGCTCGGCGAGGCGCTGCTTCTGCTCCCGGGCAACCTGTGCGGTTGCCTGCTCTACCTCGGCCATGCGCGCGGAGGCATCCTCCAGGCGCTCGGTGAGTGCCGCGTTGTCAGCGTCGATTGCCGTCTCGTTGACAAGGGCGTTTTTCTTTTCTGCCATTGCAATTTCCCCCAATTGAAAAATCTATAAGTTGCAAAATTTTGATAAACGATGGAATATTCAGCCCTGCAGTGCCGTTCCGATTACGGTGGCAAACTGCGCCAGCGGCGGGATCAGGAAATGAACGCCGTAGGCCTTCTCGAGGCTGTTGAAGTAATCCGCCTTCTCGTGGCAATAAGCAAGGTTCGTCAGATTGCCTGTGAGAATGATGTCGCGCACGCCGCGGGATCTTGCGGCGAAGATGGCAACCATGCCCACCGTCTCGAAAACGAGATTGAGAATTCCCTTGGCTATATCGCTCTTGCTTGCCAGATCCGAAACGTTTCCGAAATTCGACGCCGTCAGATCCGCGGGCATACTGCCCATGCTCTTCTTTGCGGCAATGTCGCCGATGCAAAGATCTATGTTCGAGAGAAGACCGCCGTCGGCCATCTCCACGATGTGCTCTATGTTATCCGCCTTTAAAAGAAGCTTGGAAAGCCCCATCAGCGTGCCGCCGCCAACGCCCGTGCCGCCGAGATACTCAATGCCGCTCTCCTTCGAGGCGTGCACGATCGCGGTGCCCGTGCCAAGGCTGACGACGAGGCATTCCGAAAGCCCGGAAAGATACATTCCTCCGAGACCGATGCTGTCGAATTCGGAGACGTGGCGGCAGGGCAGTCCGTAAAGATCCTTCGTCACGAAGGTGGAGCCAACGCCCGTCATCATCACCTTATCGATATCCTTCAGAGAAAAACCGTTCTCGTGCGTAAACCGCCCGAACGCTCCGTACACAGAGGTAAGGGGATCGTTCGCACGGACGAAGAGAGGCTCAAGCGCCCGCTTTTCTCCGTTTTCACTTATGAAGCCCATAATCTTCGTGGTGCTTCCGCCCACGTCGATTCCAACGACAACGCCCATTCGGCGCATCCTCCCTTTCCCCAAGCGGCCGCGCCGCCCGGAAAGCATTTTTTATTCCGTGCGCTCTCCCATCAGATTTTCGAAGGAGAGCCCGTATTTGTTTGCGATGTCGCGCGCATAGGACTTACCGTCGGGCTTAGCGCGCAGAATCTTGAAGGAGCGCTTTCCCTCCGCCATACCCGCAACGAGGGTATCCACGGCACCGCCGCCCAGCGAAAGCGAGCGCTCGTTGATGCGATCCTTGGCCAAAGCAAGATCGTGCAAATGCGTGGAGAATATACCGCGCACGCCCTTCACGGCCAGCGCAGAAAGGATCTCCTCGGCAATATAGGTGGCCTCGTAAGCCCCCGTGGAGGAGAGGGATTCGTCCAGAAGAACCATACCGCATCCGTCCACCGCATTGAAGATCTCGCGAAGTCTTGCGCACTCCTCGCCGAGACGGCCCTTGTCGATCGTATCGTCCGCCTCCTCGGGAAAATGCGTGAAAATACCGCTGACAACGGAAAGCGCCGCCGCCTCTGCAGGAACGGGAAGTCCCAGCTGGAGCATCGCCTGGCAGGCACCGACCGCCACCGTGATCACGGACTTACCGCCGCGGTTCGGCCCCGTGAGAACGAAGATGCTTCCCTTCTCGTCGAAGGAAAGATCGTTGGTCACCATCTCATCATCGATAGCAAGCGCAACGCGCGGATTGTAAAGCCCCTTGGCACGGAAGGCCTTCTCCGCCCGCGGGCGGATCTCGGGGAAGGTCGCGGCACAGCCGCTATGGGCGCGAAGGCGCTCGATCACGCCTGCCGCCTTGCAAACGAACTCGATCTCCGGAAGAAGCTGGAGAAGGAAATCCGTATGATCCAGAACGTAGCCGCCGACGATGGCGCGCCAGCCCTTCACGGAGGAGCGGAATACCTCCTCGAGTGCACCGTGGATTGCGGCCGTCATTGCCTCGGCAGCATTGTCGCTCTGCCCGTTCTTCTTCACGGGTGAAAGCTCGGCGATGCAGGTGCTCGCATCGTTGCGGAAGGAAAGGCGAAGGATCTTATCGAGGATCTTGCCGGATTTGAAAGGCTCGGAATTGACGGAGATCACGCCCGCCGAGGAGGGTACCATACCCGCATCGAGATTCACGCCGACCGTCACACTGCGCACCTCGTGCACACGCTGGGATAGTGCCGAAAGCCTGCGATTCAGCTCCTTGTAATAATCGGAGGCGCAAAGGTCGCAGACCGCATCCGCCAATGCGGCAAAGGCACCGTCGGAGAGCTTTTCGCGCACGGGGGCAAGCCCCTTCGCCAGCGTATCAATGCAGGAAACGTAAAGCTCGATCTCGGTGATGCTGTAAAGATACGAATCCGCAGGACTCGAATCCTTCTCCATATGCCGAAGCTCGTGAATATCCGCGAGGATCGGATAAATGCCGTCCAGCGTCTGGCGGAGCTCGGAAACCTCCAGTATATCCGCGAATGTCTTCTGACGGTAGCGAAGGATCTCTTCATCCTCCGTGAAGAAATCGGAAAGCACGGAGGAGCGAAGGGAAAAGGCCTCTGTCAGCCCCAGCGCATCGCAAACCCTCTCGGATATATCGGGGCGATTTGCGGCGTCTCTGTGAAGCTCTCTTTTTTCCTTCGTCGGGTAAAGAAGGCTAACGAAAATATCTTCCATCCGGCATTCCTTTCTTTCGTAATCGGGGCGAAAAACCGCGCTCCCGTGATAGATCTATAATAAACGCTTGCTCGCGTGAAAAAATAGTTTTATAATATTATAACATATAATTCTAAAAATCGCAATAGGTAGAGCGAATTTTTTTGCTTTTCCGAAATTCCGCCCCTCCGCACCTCCGCTTAACGGATGCAGACCGCCGCCCTTCCCCATTCCCGATGCAAAAAAAGAAAACGGATGCGCATCCGTTCTCCTCCCAAACCGAAGCCTTTACGCTTCGTAATGCAAATAATCATTTACAAACCCGTGTTTTATCCGACAAAAAGTGATCTTCCTCGCCGCCCACCTTCTTAAAGCCTCCCTGCACCCTGCTATGGCTCACAGAGTTTTTTCGGTTTGGCTATTGACTTTTGTTTTTCGTTCTGTTATACTCATCTTGATCAAAATATTTTTTCAAGGGAGATTTTCTTATGAAAATTCTTTTTGCGGGCGACATCAGCACCCATCACGCCACGGACGTCGTTGGCGACAAGGCAAAGGCCGCACTTGCCGAGGCACTCCCCGTGCTGAATGCGGCGGATTATCGCATTGTGAACCAAGAGAATGTTCTGTGCAAGGAGGGCGTTGGCTTTGCGATCGCCAAGAGCGGCCCCAACCTTCGCGGCGAGCCCGAGAACATTGATCTTCTCAAGGCAGGCGGCTTTGACTGCGCGATCCTTGCCAACAACCATTTCGGAGATTTCCATTTCGATGCCGTGAAGGCAACCCTCGACGCGCTGGATGCCGCAGGCTTTGCGCACATCGGCGGCGGTATGAATCTTGCCGAGGCCTATGCCTCCGTGATCGTTGAAAAGGACGGCACGCGCGTTTCTCTGCTTGCCGTTTGTGAAAACGAATTCGGCGGCGCCACCGAGACCGAGCCCGGTGCCGCAGGATACGATCTTCGCCTTTTGGCAGACCGTCTTGCAGAGGAAAAGGAGAAGGCCGATTTCGTGATCGTTGCCTTCCACGGCGGAAACGAATACAATCCCCTTCCCGCACCCCGCGCCCGTGACCGCTACCGCCTGATCCTCGACCTCGGCGCAGATGCGCTGATCGGCGGACACACGCACTGTATGCAGGGCTACGAATACTATAAGGGCAAGCCCATCGTTTACAGCCTCGGAAACTTCTTCTTCCCCTGGCCGAATACGAAGCCGACCTCGGGCTGGTGGTTTGGATATATGGTAACGCTCAGCGTGGAAAAGGGCAAGCAGATGGGCCTTGAGATCCATCCCTACCGCCTGAGAAACGAGGAGCAAACGCTTCAGCTCTTCACGGGCAAGGACAAGGAGGAGGCTCTCGCCTATGTGGAAAAGCTCTCCGCGATCATTCCCGATACCGCCGAGCTTCGAAAGTATTTTGACGCTTGGTGCCTCGGCGCAGGCGTGACCTACGCAACGCACCTTTCGTACGACAGCGCCGCAGAAAAGAGCGGGCACGACCACAAGATGCTCCAGAAGATTTCTCCCATCCGCAACCTTTTCACCTGCGAATCGCATAACTTCCTTCTTATGAACCTCCTCCGTATGGAGCACGAAAACCGCTTTGACGAGGCAAAGGCTTATCAGCCGAAGCTCGCCGAGCTGCAGGTGATGCCCACGACGAAAAAGGACGGGGACGGCGTTTTCAACCGCGTGGTTTAATTCCCCGCCTTCCAAAGACCTTCTGAAGAAATTTAATTTCCGTCTTTAAAATTCAAAAAAAGAGAGAACGGCAAAGATATGCTCCCTGCTCCGTTCTCTCTTTTTTCTTTTATCTTCTACGGTGTGCTTTTTTATAAAATTTATAAAGCGCTTCGCTCATTTTCCGCTTTTCCTTTTACTCACGCCGAAAAGGCGCGCCAGAAGCGGCGCAAGCAGTCGGGGCGAGCGAACGATCACGATCTTCATAGCCGTTTTTCCTCTCTTATCAAGGCCGAGTTCTCAAGCGCCCCGATCCTTTTTTCGGGAAAGGAGCCTCTCTGCTTTTATTCTATGAATCGGGAGAAAAAACGGTGCAGGCGGGTCAGTAGCGATCCTCGTAAACGCCGCCGCCGATAAATTCTCGGATCAGCGAGGTTTTCGGAACGAGGGTGGGCGAAAGCGGCTCAATGCAGGCAAGCGCGCGCTCCACGATGCAAAGATAAGGATCGTCGATCCCCGCCGTAGTGATGCGCGCGGCGGCCATATCCTTCAGAACGCCCGCCTCAAAGGTATGAAAGGTATTGAAGAAAAGATCCGCCGTTTCCTTATAAGGATAGAGGTATTTATCCTCTCCGTCCAGCACCGATTGCCAAACGGCCAGCGTGGCGCCAACGCCCGCACCGCGAAAAATGCTGTCGCGCACGAGGCGGCGCAGAAATCTCAGCTTTCTTCCCGAAAGAATGCGCGCGCCGCTGTCGTCCGTAATATTCGTGGAAACGCTGACGAAAAGGCGAAGCACGCCGCCCGAGGGCAGGCCTTCACAGATCCTTGGATTGAGCGCGTGAAGCCCCTCGACGATCACACAGCCGTGAAGCATCGGCGCATAATCCGTCTCCGAGGTGGCGCGCCCCAGCTTAAAATCGTAGCGCGGGATCGCAAATTCTCTTCCGAGAAGAATATCGGAAAGACAAGCGCGAATGCGCGAAAGATCCAGCGCCTCGGCAGATTCCATATCTCTTGCACCGCTTGCAAGGCGGGGATACGCGGGATCCGAGTGATCGCGGTAAAAATTGTCCAAAGAAACGACCAGCGCCTCAAATCCGAGGTGGCGAAGCGCATCGGCGATCAGATTCGCCGTCGTTGTTTTTCCTGCGCCCGAAGGCCCTGCAAGAAAAAGCACCTTCACGCAATCCCGCGCGATGCGCGCGGCAACGCTCTGCACCTGCTGTTCGTAAAAGGCTTCGTCGCGCGCAACCGTCTGCGCACCGAGAAGAATCTGCCGATTCAGCTCCTTCAAAGAAATTTCTGCCATAATCTCCTCCCTTGGCGCAGGCCATCGCCCTGCGCCCTCTTCCCTTCGGAAAAATCAATAGCCGCTGATGGGAAGCTCCTCGTTATCCTCTCCCTGCTCGATGGAAAGAATCTGTACCCGATAGGAGCGCCCCTCGGGCGTCATCACCTCAACGGTCTCCCCCACCTTATGTGAAAGCAGAGCAGAGCCGAGGGGGGATTCCTTAGAAACGAAGCCGCGCAAGGCATCCTGCCTCAGCGTCGTCACAATCTGAATGCGCTTTTCCAGCCCACGATCCAGATTGCGGATGCGGACGAAGTCGAAAAGATTGACCCCCTCGCTCCGCTTCACCTCCACGACCCTTGCCGTGCGAATCATATTTTCAAGATAGCGAATGCGCCCATCGTTTCTGCGCTTCTCTCTTTTTGCCTCTCTGTATTCCTCGTTTTCGGAGAGATCGCCAAGCTCGCGGGTGCGCCGCATTTCCGCGCGAAGCACGGGAGCAAGCTTTTCATTGCGATACTTGATCTCCTCCTCCATCTTCCGAATATCAACCTCTGTCAGCTCGTCGTACATAGCCCCTCCAATATGCAAAGTATTCTTGGCATTCAAAACAGGAAGAAAGGGGGATGCGGCGGCAAAAGCCATCGCATCCCTATCCTTTGCTTTATGCATTCTCCAACGGAATACCGTTTTGCTCCTTAGAGCTTCTCAACGATCTCCTTGGTGTCTCTCGCGATCACGAGCTCCTCGTTCGTGGGGATCACGAGAATGCGCACGGGCGAATCGGGGGTGGAAATATCGATTTCCTGACCGCGCACCTTGTTCTTCTCTGCATCGATCTTCACGCCGAGGAAGCCAAGCTTCTCGCAAACCTTCTCACGGTAGAATGCGCTGTTTTCACCGATACCGCCGGTAAATACGATCGCATCCGCGCCGCCCATTGCCGCGATATAACCGCCAACGATCTTCACGAGCTGATGCACATACATCTTCTCAACGAGCTGGCAACGGGCATTGCCCTCTGCGGAGCCCTTGGTGATCTCCTGGTTATCACTGCTGATACCGCTGACGCCGAGCATACCCGACTTCTTATTCATCATCTTATCGATCTCGTCTGCCGTGGTCAGCTCGCCCTTGCGCATCAGATAGGGGATGATCGCAGGGTCGATCGAGCCACAGCGCGTACCCATCATAATTCCCTCAAGAGGGGTAACGCCCATCGTGGTATCAAAGCACTTGCCGTCCACAACAGCGCTCATGGAGGCACCGTTTCCGAGATGGCAGGTAACAACCTTGATATCCTCTCTGCCCATCATAGCGGCGGCACGGGCGCTCACATATCTGTGAGAGGTTCCGTGGAAGCCGTAGCGACGGATCTTATACTTCTCGTAGTATTCGTAAGGAAGCGCATACATATACGCATAGTCAGGCATCGTCTGATGGAAGCCCGTATCGAATACGGCAACCTGCGGCACCTTCATTACCTTCTCGCAGGCAAGAATACCCGTGAGGTTTGCGGGGTTATGCAGAGGGCCGAGGTCCTTGCATTCATCGATGATCGCCTTTACCTCCTCGGTGATCAGAACCGAGCCGGAGAGCTTCTCTCCGCCGTGCAGAACGCGATGGCCGACAGCCTCGATTTCATCCACGGACTTCAGAACGCCGAGCTTTTCATCCACCAGCGTATTCAGCACCAGAACGAGTGCCTCCGCGTGCGTGGGAAGGGTTGCGGCAGTTACGTAATCCTCTCTGCCCTCCACCTTGAACTTGAATCTCGACTTTCCGCCGATCTCCTCGCAAATACCCTTTGCAAGCACCTTCTCGGTATCCATATCCATAACCTGGAATTTGAGAGACGAGCTGCCCGCATTGATGACAAGAACCTTCATTTTTAATTCTCCCTTTATATTATATAATATGAAAACAACTTTATGCGTACATCAAATAGCCGACGCGGAATATCCATATATAGAGCATTGCCACAAGCAGGCCGAGGATCGCTCCCATAACGACCTGAAACGGCGTGTGCCCCACCATCGTCTTGAGCTTCTGACGGCGAACGAGCGTATCCTTTTCCGAGAAAACGTCGCCCAGCATCGCAACGATATCGATCAGCACCATCGCCTGCTTACCCGTTTCCCTGCGCACGCCCGTCGCATCGTGCATCACCACGATTGCAAACATAAAGGCAAGGCCGAAAATGGGGGTTGCGAAGCCGCAGGTGTAGCCAATGATCACCGCAATGCTCACAACGGTGGCCGAATGGCCGCTGGGCATACCGCCGTCACCGATCAGGCGGCGAAAATCCGGGTGCCCATCTGTGATCCAGGCAATAAAAAACTTCATAACCTGGGTTATAATCCAGGCGCTCGTCGCCGCGAGCACCACGTGGTTTTTTATCAAATCCAGAAAAAACATTTCATGCTACCTCCGCCGATGATTGCACCGACTCTATTATTGTAGCACTTTTTTCAAAAAAAAGCAAGTGGTTTTCAAATAGTTTTGCGCGCACACGGGGTTTCGCCCGTATGCGCGCAGTTTTTTTCTGCTTTTATACCCTCACATCAAAGGGAAAGAACGACCTTGCCGACATTCTCGCCGCGGGCCAGAATATCGTGCGCCGCCTCAGCCTCGGTGATGGGAAGCACCTTATGGATCGTCGGCTTCACCTTCCCGCTCTCCACCATCGGCCATACCTCGCGCACAAGCGAAGCAAGGATGGAGGCCTTCATTTCGGGAGTTCTGGAGCGAAGCGTGCTGCCAACGATACGGATATTTTTCTTATAAATCGTTTTCAGATCGATGGTTGCCTCCGCGCCCGCAAGCGCCGCAATCACGATCCAGCGACAACCGTACTTTACATAAGGAAGGCATTCGCCCAGCATTTTACCGCCGAGGCAATCGATCGCGATATCCACGGCTCGGCCCGCCTCCTCTTCCTTTTTCAGAACCTCTGCAAGGCTCTGCTCTCTCGTATTCACCACGAGATCCGCGCCGAGGTGCGCAATGGAGGCAGGATCGCAGATCACCGTTGTGATCACGCGAAGCCCAAAGGCCTTCGCCATCGGGATGATCACGCTGGCAAGACCGCTTGCACCCGCCTGCATCAGAAGCGTATCCCCTGCCTTTGCCTTGCCCTCCACGAAGAGCTTGAGATAAGCGGTGGCATACGCCTCGGGGATTGCGGCGGCCTCGATCATAGTCGTATTCTCGGGCACGGGCATACACATATCGTATTTCACGGCAACGAATTCGGCGTATCCGCCGCCGCCGAGAAGTGCGCAAACCTTCGAGCCGATCTTATAATCGGATTTTTTCTTCGCTCCCTCGCTCATTGCAACGATCTCGCCCGAAACCTCAAGGCCCATCCATTCGGGGCATCCGGGAGGGGGCGGATAATCTCCGTCTCTTTGCATCAGATCCGCGCGGTTAAGCGCCGCATATTCCACCTTGACGAGAACCTCGTCCTCCGCGAGCACAGGATCCGGCACCTCGCTCCAGAGCAGCTCCTTGTTTTTTCCAACCAATACAGCCTTCATATCTTCTCCTTATCCCTCTAAGCCACAGCACTTATGCACGAGGCGGTAGAGTCTTCTTTCATAATCGTAATCGTAAGGGTTCTTTTTTTCGCCGCGCACATAGGAGGCAAATCCCAGCATCATATCCATATAGCGGTGATAGGGCTCGGAAACGAGGCGCTCACCGTCTGCCCCCCAGCTCTCATCGCAAATGGAACGATATCCCGTCGTTAAAAAATCCCCTCCTGCGTTTTTCTCCAAGGGCTCGATCACCACGGTTTCCTTCGTTCCCGTCACAACAAGCTGACGGCGCAGGAAGCCGCCGCATTCCACGTCCGTTGTTTTCACAAAGGATGCGCCGTTTTCATATTCCATCACGAGCAAGGCGTAATCCGGAGCGATGACGCCGTTTTTACCCGAGGATTTCACGAAGGGATGCACGGCCTTCGGCTCACCCTGAATGCGATACACAAGGTCGATCAGGTGGCAGCCGAGGAAAAAGAGCATGCCGCAGCCGGGGAAGGTTGACTGCCAAGCGCGGAATTCATCGGGATGCACGCAGCTCATCTGGGCCTCCACGCTGACGATATCGCCAAGCTCACCTCTGTCAATACGCTCAAAAAGCTTCAAGATAACGGGGTTATAACGATACATATAGCCCGTATGGAAAACCGTTCCGTTTTTCTCCGCGGTATCCACCATTTCGATAAAATCCGCAAGAGAAAGCCCACCGGGCTTCTCCATATGTAAATGCTTCTTTGCATCCACGACCATTTTTGCATATTTCGTGAGGTAAATCTCCTCGGTTTCCACCGCAACGGCCTCGATGCTATCGTCCGCGAGAATTTCCTCCACGGTCATTTCCCTATAGCCATCAAAGGCCGCGGCCTGCGCGGGAAACTTTTCTCTTTCGTTTTCGGGGAGCGCATAGCCAACGATCTCGAAAACGTCGGTCCGCTCAGCGAGCGTGCGAAACACGGGATGCCCGTGGCTATTGATGCTCGTGCCAATCTGTGCAATGCGGATCCTTCTCATTTTTCTTCCTCCCTGATAAGACTGTAATCAAACTGCACCACGGGAAATGCCTTTTCCACAGCCAGACGGTCGTAAACCGCGGTCGCCTCAGCAGGCGAATGCGTTTCTGCAACGAGCGGAAGGAAGGAAAGCCTTCCCGCCGAAACGAGGCGCTGGATCGCCGCCATATCGTCATAGGTCGTGAAAAGTCCGGGTGCGGATTCCTCATACGGGCGCGCCATCGTGTGCGCACCGATCAGCGAAATACCGGGGCCGTGCACCTTGCTGTAATAATTGATCGTGAAATCCGAATGGCGGGTGCATCCAAGGAGCGCCACACGGCCGAATTTTGCCATACAATCCAGCACCTGATCGAGCGCCTTGCCGTTGCCCGTCACCTCAATGGCGACCTTCGCGCCGCCGCCCGTCAGAGCAATCACGCGATCGGCAAAATCCTCTGCAAAGGGATCAAGCGCGTAGTCTGCGCCCATAGAAAGCGCCAATTCTCTCTTTTCCGCCACGGGATCAACGGCAATGATCGGCGCCGCACCTGCCGCGCTGAAAAGCCGCACGGCCATCAGGCCGAGTATGCCCATTCCCATCACCACGGCGCTTTCTCCGAGCTCCAGATGGGTTTTGCGGATCGCCGCCAGCGGGAAGGTTGCAATATGCCAGAGCGCCGCCTCGGCAAAGGAGATTCCGTCATCCAGCTTCAGAACCTTATTTTCGGGAATGCAGTTATATTCGCTGTGCGTCGTCCACCAAGCGGCCACGCGATCGCCAACCTTCACGCGCGTCACCTCATCGCCGACGGCAGTCACAATACCCGAGCAGCTGTATCCCATACGCTTGGGATAGCGGTTTTCGCCCGCAACAGCGCCCTTATGCACGGAAAGAAGCCCATCATCGAGAAGATTGGCGCGCTCCGTTCCGCTGCTGACTGTGGAGACCTCGAGGCGCACGAGAACATCCTTCGCGCCGAGTGCGGAAAGCTCCGCCTCCGTCCACTCCGCATGGCCGCGGCGCGTGAATACAATTGCTTTCGTTTTTGTTTTCATTATTTCTACCTCTTTTATAGAATACCGCCAAGGAAGGGCGGTGCTTTCCTTTTCATTATACATCGTTGACTTCGGAAAGAAAATATGTTATCCTATATAAAAAGAGATATTTTTCTCTATATTTTCTCAGAGGTAACCATATGAATGATACACTTTTTGCCAAAAGCTTTTATTTTTGCGAATGCCATCGAGGCAAGCGCGCCTATACGGATATGAGAAGCGGCTCGCCGATGCATTATATCGCCTATATGCTCCGCGGAAACGCAAGGATCCTCTCGGAATCCGAGGAGATCACCGCCGAGTCGGGGGAGCTTTTCTATATTCCGAAGGGACTTCCCTACCGCTCCTATTGGCAGGACGGCGAGGACGTTGCCTTCCTCTCCCTCGGCTTTCCTTATCTGCCGAATGCGGAGAGAAAAAGCTATCCCCTGCAACTGCTGCCAAATGATAACGAGGTGCTTTCTCTTTTGCACCGCGTACCCATTGGCGGACGCGCAGGGGCGGAGGGCATCGCCGCACTTTATGCGCTTATTGCCCATCTTTTGCCGATGATGCGCGAGAGCGAGCCCTGCAAGAGCCGCCGCGCCGTTTCGCTCTCGGAAAGCCTGCTTTGGGAAAATCCTCTACTCTCCACGGCAGAGCTCGCCAGAGCGGCGGGCATCTGCGAATCCGCGCTTTACGCCGCCTTCGGCAAGGTCGGGGAGGAAACGCCCCACGCCATGAAAACACGCATTCTTTTCGAGAAGGCAAAGGATCTGCTCATAACAACGGAGCTTCCGATCGAGCAGATCAGCGAAAAGCTCGGCTTTTGCTCCTGCACCTATTTCCGCAAGCGCTTCAAGGCGCATTTCGGAATTTCTCCGCGTAAGATGCGAAAAAGCGCCGCGTCGCTTTAAGCCTCGGGCAGGTATTTTTCGCCGAAGTTTTTAAAATACCGCTCGGCAAAAATGCTCTTTTGGCATTCCTCCGCGATCGGTTTTCCGATGGGATCGGGGCGCTCGCCGCGGCAAAGCGCCTCGTGGTTTTTCTTATAATCCTCAAAGGTCAGCGCGCGCCGATCGATGGTTTTCGGCGTGCGGAAGGGGTTAACCTCATAAAGAAGCGGCCCCTCGTAGCCCACCTCGGCAAGGGTCTTAACGATCGCTTGCCAGTCAATCACGCCCTCGCCCGGCATCCAATGCCGCTCGTCCAGCCCGTCGTAATCCGAAAAATGCACGGCGGCAACCTTTTCGCCAACGGCGCGCAAAAGCGCCTCGTGGCTCTCTGCAAAAAGATGGTTTGGATCAAAGCAAGCACGAAGATCGGGATGCGCCGAAAGGATATAAAGAAGCTCCTTTGAATTTCTTCCGATACAGCTGGGGAGCAGGCTCTCAACGCAGACGTGCATCCCGAGAGCCGAAGCCTCCTTCTGCAAGGCGGCAATATTTTCTCTTGCGATTTCAAGATGTTTTTTGCGCTCCGATTGCGGGCGCGGAATGCCGCCGTGCGCGATCGCGTATTTTGCACCGAGCGCGTGCGCGCCGCGGATCATCTCGCTCTGCACGCGCATCGTCTCTTCTCTTTTCTGCTCGTCGGGCGCGCAGAAATTCAGCTCCGCATCCCCGAAGGGCAAATGCAGAGAGCGGATCTCGACGCCCGCATCCTCCGCCATTTTGCGAATACGCGCGGCATCCGCGAAAATTTTCCTGTAATCATCGTCGTGCGGTGTAAGCTCAATATAGCGGATACCCGCCGCGGCGCAGGCGGCAAAAACCTCCTCGCTCGGATAAACGCCGAGGGAAATTCCAAGAGAAAAGCTGTATTTCATATCGTCACCTTCAAGAGTTCTTCGTATGTAATATTGTATGTTTGTAAACAAAAGGTGTCAAAATTCTTCTCTTTGCAAATATCAAACTTAGGAACGCCGATCGCCTTCGGCGTTTTTTCATTTATGAGAGAAAGATAGTTTTCTCTGTAATCCGCGAAGGTCAGCGGCCGTCTTTCGATCGTCTCGGGCGTGCGGAAGGGGCTGACCTCATAAAGAAGCGGTCCCGCATAGCCCACCTCGGTGAGCGCCTGCATCACGGAGGGCCAATCGATCCTGCCCTCACCGGGAAGCCAATGCCGCTCCTCCAGAAAATCGCAGTCGGAAAGATGGGTGGTCACGATCCTTTTGCCGAGCGTGCGGATCAGATCGGCCTGAAAATCGCCGTAAAGATGGTTCGTATCCAAGCAAACGCCGAGATCGGGATGCGCCGAAAGGAGAGAAAGCATTTCCTCCTTATTTCTTCCGATACAGCTCGGGGCCAGCGTTTCCACGCAAACGGTGATCCCAAGGCGCGATGCCTCCTCCTGAAGCGCCGCAATATTTTCCCTTGCGATTGCAAAATACTTTTTCCGCTCCGTCTGCGGCAGAGGAATGCCGCCGTGCAAAACCGCGTTTTTCACCCCAAGGGCGTGAATGCCCCGCAAGGCCTCGATCTGATACGAAAGCGTTCTTTCCCTCTCCGCCTCGTCGGGGGCGCAGATATTAAAGCTCTCTCGCCCGAAGCGCAGATGCACCGACCAGAGCGTGAGCCCGTGGCGCGCCGCCATTTCGCGGATCGCATCCGCCTCCTCATAAATGCGGTGATGATCCTCGCCGAGCGTTGAAAGCTCGATGCATTTTATCCCCGCCGCCGCGATCTTTGCAAATATCTCCTCCGTCGGAAAAACGCCGAGGGAGATGCCGAGCGGGTTTCTTTTTTCGTTCATTTTTCCGTCTCCTTCGCGATTCGCTTTTCGCATTCCTCCATCAAGAGGATCAGATTTCTCATAATGTGGAAGGGATCCTTCACGGGAAGTGCCACCACGCGGTTTTCGGGTCTTCCCTCACGGTCGCGGATCTGAATCCATTCTCCGCGGTCGTTTTCCGTATTCGGGAAGGTCTTGAAGGTATAGTCCTTCAGCCGCGTATACCACTTGGCCACCTCGCCGTCATCCGAGAAGCGGAGACAGGAATAAAGCGCCTCGGAATGCACCCACCAGAGCTTCGATGCATTGTCGGCGCGCACCTTGCGCACCATTTCCTCTTTTTCATCCTCCACCGCGCCCGTCGGCTCTGCGCCCGTGTAATCCACGAAAAGGCGAATGCCGCCAAATTTCTCATCCCAGCCGCGATTCAGCGCATTTTTCAGCACGCGGAGCGTTTTCTCCATTCTCTTTTCATCTGCGAAGGTCTCCCATTCGTCGGCAAGAAACCAGCAGTCCTCGATCGTGTGTCCGGGGTTGATATAGCGGCCGAGCAGAAGATCAAAATCGAAGCGATCCCCCTCGAAGATCATCTCGTGCAAAACGTCCTGCGCATCCACAAAGGAATCGATCACGTCGCAGGCATAGCCGTAAGCCGCGCGGGAAATCTCCTCCGCCGCCTCGGAATGCAGAGCAGAAAGCGCGTCCGCCAGCGTGCGCGAGGTGTTCGTGAAGATCATCGGAAGGCCGTGCGTGCGGCATCCCTTCGGCACGGGATAGGGATCGGTGTTATAATCTCCCGCGCGACAGCGCGCCACCGCGTGACGGTAAAGCTCCTCTGCAAAGGCAAGCATTTCCCTATCCTTTTTATAGGCCGCATAGGTGGAAAGTCCGATGATCACGAAGCAATCCACATAGATGCTTGAATCGTAGACCCGCCCCGCAAGCTTCTTGTTTCCCTCGCGGTCGGTCAAGAAGGTGCAAGCGCCGTTTTCAAGCCTTGCGTGCCGCATCAGGAAGGCCGCCGTCCTGTCTCCCATTTTCTCAAGGAAGGCAAGGCGCTCGGCAGAGATCTCGCGGCGCGCAAGAAGCTTGCCGAGAATATAGAGAATGCGCCCTTGGCTCCATATGTATTTATCCGTGGAAAGCATTTTTCCACCGTTGCCCGAAAAGCAGGTGAAAAATCCGCCGCATTCCTCATCGGGCGCATATTTTTCCCAGAACGGAAGAATGCGCTCGTAAAGCTCCTCCTTGTAGAAAGCAAGCTCTGCGCGAAAATCCATAGAAAAAACCTCCGAAAAACTTATTCTTTCTCGTATTGTAGCACATTTTCCCTCTCCCGTCAACATAAAAAAAGGCCTGCGCACCCTTTTGTGAGCACGAAGGCCTCTTTTTTCTTTTATCCGTCAATTTCCGCGAGCAGGGCATCCTTCGGTCTTGCGCCAACGATGCGCTTGATCTCGTCGCCGCCGTCCAGAAGAACGAGCGTCGGAATGCTCATCACGCCGAAGCGTGCGGCAAGCTCGCCGCTTTCATCCACGTTGACCTTGGCCACCTTGAAATCGCTTCTCTCGGCGGCAACCGCCTCAAGAATCGGCGCCATCATACGGCAGGGGCCGCACCAATCCGCATAGAAATCCACAAGCACGCGGCCTTCCTTCACGGCCTCGGCAAAGCTCTGATCGTTCAGCTTCAAAACACTCATTTTCATATCTCCTTTTTTTCTTTGTAATTTATATTTATCCCTTGTAACCTCATTTTATCACGAATCCGCCGATTTCTTCGGATTCCCGCCGCAAAAGCCCCGTCAGGTGCCGCTCGGCCCCTGCTCCTTCACGAAGCGGATAAACTGCGCCAATGCGGGGAAAATCGCACCCGCGCGCTTTTTATAGGCAAAGCCGATCGTTCTTCCCAGAGGCGGCGAAAGCTCCAGAACGGAAACCCCCTCGTCATTCCCCTTGACCACCAGCGCAGGCAAAACCGCAATGCCGAAGCCCTGCTTCACCATATGGATCACGGAAAGATCGTCGTCCGAATGAAAATGCAAGGGGCGGCGAAAGCGCTTCGTATCGAAATAGCCCTGCGTGTATTCCTCGTCCATAAATATGTAAGGGTATTCGTAGATCTCCTCGCGCGAAATCTCCGTTTGCCCGGGAAGAAGCCCGGGCGGCGCAATGGCAACGCAACGGTCCTCAAAAAGCGGGATCCATTCGCCGCTCTCCAGAATGCGCCCGTCCACGAAAACGATGTCCGCGCGGTCATTTTCCAGCCAGCCGACAAGATCGTCCGCCACCGTGATGTAAAGCTCAATATTCGGATGAAGCTCGCTGAATTGCTTGATCAGCCCCGAGAGGAAATTGCGCGAAATGCTCGAATAGGTTCCAATGCGCAGGGTATAGCGCTTGGCATTCACGGCCTCGCTCACCAGCCGAAGCATACGCTTCTCGCTCTGCGCGATCGCGGAAAGCTCGGGAAGAATGCGCTTTCCATCCTCCGTCAGATAAACGCCGCGGGAGGAGCGCTCGAAAATGCGAATCCCCAGCTCGTCCTCAAAGGAGGTCAGAATATGCGAAAAGGCAGACGGCGTATAAGAAAATTTTTCCGCCGCGCGGGAAAGGCTTCCCAGCTCCGCCGCGGCAATCACCGCCCGAATCTTAAATGTATCCATTAAAAAAACACTCCGCTATGAAAGATCTTCATAGCACTATTATAAATCCACACTTCCCAAAAGTCAAGCCGTATGGTATAATTTTCTACGAAATAAGCAATGAAAGAGACTGAAAATGAACGCAGCAAACCGTAAATACTATTTTTTGCTCTTCGCCGTCGTGATCTTCTGGGGACTGGATCCGATCGCAACCAACTTCCTTTATGATTATTATTCCGCCGCGGCGCTGGCGGCCTTCACAACGCTGGTCTCCGCTCTGGCCTTTCTGATCCTTATGCGAAAGGATCTGAAGAAGCTGAATTTCCGCTTTCTTCGCGTGGCCTTCCCGATCTGCCTCGTCAATTCCCTTGCCTGTATGTTCCAAAGAATCGGACTGCAGTACACAACGCCCGCGCGCTACGCCTTCTTTGAGCACCTCTCCTGCGTGGCCGTTCCGCTGATCCTTTTCATTTTCTTCAGAAGAAGACCGAGCACGCAGCAATGCTTCGCGGCCATTCTCTGCCTCGCAGGCTGTCTTCTGCTTGCAGGCGCCGATGTTGTGAGCGGCACCTTCGGAATCGGTGACGTTCTCTGCATGCTGGCAGGTATTTTTCTCGGCATCGGTATCATCACCACCTCGGAATACACGAAGGATATGGACATCAGGCTCTTTATGGTCGTGCATATGTGCACCTATTTTATCTCCTCCTTCCTTCTGATGCTGGCAATGAATTATATTCCGGTCAACGGCGCACCGATGGAGAGCATCGTCTTCTCCCTTGAGCCTCTGCACCTGATCGCTGCCGCCGCGATAGGCATTCTCACCATCGGCCTTTGCTGGCTGATGCGCAATGAGGCAACGCGCCATCTCAGCCCGAATACCATCGCCGTCTTTGCCCCCATCGCCGCTGTGATCACGGCGTTCACCTCCATTCTGCTCGGCATCGAGACTGCGGCACCCGCAACGCTGATCGCCTTCGTGCTGATCCTCTCCGCCGCAATTCTCGCAGGCCTCGGCGAAGCAAAGCAGGAGGCAAAGCCCGCCCCCAAGGAGAAAGCGTCCGAGGCAGAAGATCCTGCCGTCCTTCAATAAAGAAAAAAACAATATGCTGTGGCGCACGGCGCACCGAGAGGTGTGCCGTGCTTTTTGCTTTTTGCCCTTTGGCGCGGCGGTTGACATTTTTTTGCGCACGTGTTATAATAATACGGTTAAGTACAAAAAAACGGCAAAAGAGAAGGAGATCTTATGGAAACGAAAGCATCCCAATACGAAGCCCTCTTTACCCCTTGGTCGATCGGAAACGTGGAGATCAAGAACCGCATCGTGATGTGCCCGATGGGCGGCACCTCGCTTTTCGGCTGGTTTGAGCTGGGCGGCTGTCACTTTGATAAGGAGGCGGCACAGCTCTTCCTTGAAAGAGGGAAAAACAACGTCGGCCTCATCATCCCCGGCATCGCGCCCCTGCGCGACACCTTCTGGGGCAAATGGCTCTGGCAAAATCCGAAAATGTTCAAGGATCTTAAGGCCTTTATGGACGAGATCCATAAAACGGGCGCCAAGCTCTTCATTCAGCTGACGGCAGGTATGGGCCGCTCCTGGGCGATCACCGAGCTTGTGGCTCCGCTTCATAAAAATCCCGTTCTGCGCACGCTGATCAAGCCGATTCTTGACACCTCGCACGAGCTGGCAAGCCCCAGCCCGCAGCCCGCTCGCTGGGCGCACGACATCATCTGCCCCGAGATGACCGTGGAGCAGATCCACGAGATCATTGAGGCTTTTGCCAAAACGGCAAAGCTTTGCAAGGAGGCAGGCGTGGACGGCGTGGAGGTGCATGCCGTGCACGAGGGCTATCTGCTGGACCAGTTTGCTCTTGAATTTTTCAATAAGCGCACCGACGAATACGGCGGAAGCTTTGAAAACCGCTATCGCTTCGCGGCCGAGGTCGTGAAGGCGATCAAGGAATCCTGCGGCGAGGATTATCCCGTTTCCCTGCGCTATTCCGCCCTCTCCAAGATGAAGGGCTTCTGCGAGGGCGCAATGCCCGGCGAGGAATACGAGGAGGTGGGCCGCAATATGGAGGAATCCGAGAAGGCCGCCAAGTTCCTTGAGGACGCAGGCTACGATATGCTCAACGCCGATAACGGTACTTATGACTCTTGGTATTGGGCGCATCCGCCGATGTATATGCCTGAAAATTGCAACCTTGAAGACGTAGCGCATATTAAGAAGTTTGTGGATATTCCCGTAGTCTGCGCAGGTAGAATGGATG
>JAZTWU010000189.1:0-5055 GCA_045636085.1 Eubacteriales bacterium | reverse complement strand
TTATTTCATCGAGGGGCGCAGGATTGCATAATAGTTACCAACCGACATCAGTCGCATCAGTCTCTGCGACGGCGTATAACCGCTATCATACGGCAACGAAGTGCTTCCAACGCTAACGAAGTGATCCTCGCCGGTATAAATAAACATTGCATCACCGGAGCCATATCTGATGACGACGATATCGCCGACAACGAGCGCCTGCTCACGGGGCAGACGGGAGCGATCACTGCAAACCTTCGAGGAGGCATTATAAAGCTGAGGCGTATGGTATTTTCTTCCGCCATACATCGTGGGAACCACCATCGAATAATAATCGCTCTTCTCGGAAAGCTCCCAAGTACCGCTATCACCGTTCGCAGAGGCTACGAACAGAGAACTTCTGACATCATCCCCCTCTGCGAAGGGAGCATCGAGACCTGCGGCCTGATAGATAGCGTTTACAAGCGCAAAGCCGGAGAGGTTATCGGGATTGGAGGCCTTAAACTGCGCAACAGCGGCAAGAAGAGCCGCCTGCTGTGCCTCGGTGAGCGTATTCGCGATACGGATGGGCGGACAGGTGTGAAGAACGCCGCCAACCGTTGCCTGCTTGCCGTGGATCTCGGCGTGGGGTGCACCGTTTGCGGTGACGGTATAGGAAACCTCCACGGTTTCGCCTGCCTGCACGGCGACGCTTGCGGTCAGGGTGCCGTCCGCATAAAGGAAATCACCGGAGGAGAAGAGCATTGCATTCTCGGGAATATAATCCTTGATCTCCAGCGTTTTTGCAGAAAGACCGTTGTTCTTGATACGGAAGGTGAAGGTGATCACCTCGTTCTGATTCACGGTTTTTCCTTCGGGATGAGAGGAAAGCTTTTCTGCAAGGATACCGCCGAGGTTCTGCACGCGGTTCTGCGTGTTTTCGGGAACCTCACCGCTGAAGGAATCCAGAGGTCTTACGATACCGAGATCCCTGATATAGGTTTTTCCATCCTCCTCGCGGAAGAGATAGTTTGTTGCATCGGGATTGAAGAGATAGCCCATCACGTTCATATAGCGGATGGTGGGCTCGTAGGTCTCTCTATCCTCGCTATAATTGAAGCTCGATCCCGAGCTATGGATCAGAACGCCGTTGCCGATATAAAGCATAACGTGACCGTATCCGCCCTCGCGGAGAATAACGACGAGGTCGCCGGGCACAAGAGCGCTCATAAACGCATCCTGCACGGCCTTCTGCTCATCCTCGGAAAGACCGACGGTTCCCTTATGATAATAGGGATACTCAGCCGCGCCGACGGATTTGCCGCTCGTATAATGAGACATAAGGTTCGCAGTCGTATAACGGCCGCGCAGATCCATACCAAGCGCATTGCGGTAGCACTCGTAGGTGAATGCGGCGCAGTTCAGATAGCCCCACTTCTGCGAGGTATAATCCTCGGGTGCATAGAGGCCGATCTGCCAACGGTACTCACCGTTCGAATCCATACGAGAATCGTCATACTGCTGACGGTAGCCGCGCAGCAGATACGCCTTGGCCGTTTCGATCAGGGCGATCTGCGCCTCGGTGAGCGAAAGCTCCTCCTCAGGCATCGTGAAATTCAGGGTTGCAAGCGTGAGAGAGGGACGAAGCACGGCATAGCGCTCTGCGCCTTCAAGCGAAGCAAGCACGGCATCCGTATTTGCCTTTTCGCATCCGTTCATCACGCAAATCAGCTCGGAACCATCATAAATGTAAGCTTTTGTTTCGGTTCCGTCGGTTACAAAGAGGATATCACCGATAATGAGATCCGATTTTTCAGCGAAGGCACGCACACCGCGGAAGAGAGAATCAAGGGATGCATCCACGGCGGAGCCACCGTACAGCGTGGTGGCAACCATGGCGCGCATCTTCAAAGCGCTCGACTCCTCGGATACGGAGAAAATCTCATCCAGCACCGCCGCAGGCGTGGAAGCCAGCGTGGGCGACTCGGAGAAGGCAACAAGATAGATATCCTTCAGAAGCTGGATGGGAGCGATATCCTCGCTATACATAAGAGCGAGAATTGCATCTCTCATACGGATACGCTCGGATGCATCGAGCATACGTCCGTCAAAGGAGGCAGAGGGCTGCTTTTCTCCGCCGAGAGCCTTTACATAAATATCCGCATAGTATGCGTAGTTATTCAGTGCCATAATGACAGCCTCCTCTTTATCACCAAGCATAGCTGCAAGGTAATTTGCAAGATTATAGGTGTAGATTTCGTTTTCTACCTTGATCGTGAGATCGCCGTAGAACTCATTAACATAGAGATTTTCGAAGATAACGCTTCCGTTTTCGCCAATGGTGCCCCATTCGCTACGGCCGTTTGCAAGAATGAGATTCACTTCCTTGCCGCTGACACCGAGGATCTCGATTGCGATCGTGCCCGCAAGCTCAAAGCGGATATGATTCAGGATCGTGTTGCCCTCCGCCTTTTCATATGCGACAGGTGCAAGCGTCTGCTTTATATATCCCGAGGGTGCATTCACGGCACAGAAGTCTTCGCTTCCCGTCATCGCGCGGATGTACTCTACCATTGCATAGGCAAGGCGCTTGGCCTCCTTTGCAACCTTTTCATCATCGGCTTCGATCAGAACCCTTGCATATCCGTCGATACCGCAGGAGAGCTTGTGCGTATTCTCACCCACGGTGATCTCGATTGCGATCGACTGATTTGCTATGTTCGGCGCAACGGAATAGGTGACCGTATAGAAGCCGTTCTTGGCTTCGCCGAGAGAAAGCGTTTCGCCCCCGATCTTCACGGTTGCATTTTCAAAGACATCGGAGCGGAGCAGAAGATTTAAGCCGATATGGCTCTGAAGCGTCAGGTTCATTTTCAATGCACCCGCCTTCACGCCCGCAAGCTTGATGCTCGGCGTGTTTTCGCCATCCACTACCGTGAAGGGATTGAAGGCATAAACGAATACGCCATCCATCAGGAAGTTTCCGTGCGTTGCGGTAGCGCCGATCTTCCAATATTCGTCCGCATTTTCATAGCCCCACTTCACGAGAACGATCTCGCTCTCTGCAAGGCAGGATGCGATGAAGGTATAATCCACGCCGTTAATGTTCTTAACGACCTCCTCGCCCGTGTAAGCGATATAACCGTTCTTCTGGGGATTCAGGAAGGAATAATTGAAGTAGCAGTTTTCAAAGGTGAATGCGCGATCATCGGCGCAAGGCGTTACGTTATAGAAATAGCAATTCCTGAAGGACTTGGAATAGGCATTCTTATCTCCGCCAAAGAAGGGAGTTTCCTCCGCGCAGATGAAGGTGCAGTTCTCGACAATAGCATCAATGGTAAGCGGATTCGGCGAACCATCAGATTTTTTCGCGGTCGTAAGATCAAAAATGCATTTCGCGCCGTTGATAATAAAGGTTGCGTTTTTCAGCGCCGGCACGTTTCTGTTTCCAACGTAGTAGAAGCTATTCGGCGTTGTGCCAACCTGAATATAGGTTCCGCCGTAAATACCAACTCCGCTTCCGTAAAGGCTTCCACCCACCAGTCTCTTGCAGAGCACGGTTAGGTTCTTTCCGTAAGCCGTGGAGGTAGTCGACGGTTCACCAAGGTAAAGACCACCGCTCGAGTCCGTTCCGGAAATATAAGTCGAGGCCGAAACGTCGAGGCATCCGCCGAGAGCGGTGGAATAGATGAAGAATGAACCCTTCTTAAAATAGAAGGCGCGCTCGCCGCTGGGGGTTACGACCTTCCAGGTGAAGCCGTTCAGGTCGAATTTATACACAATGCCCGACTTGTAGGTCACGGAGAAGTTGCCGCTGGTCTTCACGGAATCGATATTCGAATAGAGCTTCAGCGTGAAGGTCGCGGGTGCATTATCACCGGTTTTTGCAAGCAACGAAACAAGATTTGCCTCAGCCGCCGCGCGATCCACGGTGAAATACTCATAGGTGCTGTTCTGATAGATGGAATAGAAGAGCTCTTCAAGAGTTCCCGCATAGGTGATCACGACGGTCTTGTCGGCATTCTCTGCCGCCGCGGGATCTGCAGATACGTCTGCGCCGTCTGCCGTTACGGAAAGAACGCCGTCTTCCACAAGGTAATACTTTCCATTTTCGAAGACGATCTTTTGCTCACCGAGATCGGGCATCACGAATACGGAGCCGGGGATCCAAAGCTCGGTGGTTCTCAGAATACGGTTCTCAATGATGACGAACTCGGTATCCTCAGCATAATAGCCGCAGGTCGTATAATTTTCGCCATAGACGGAAACGGTGCCGTAAGCTAACACCTCTCCCTCGGGTGCTCCGCCGGTATAATACAGGTTGAGATCCGCCATAGAATCTCCCTTGATGCTACCCGAAACCTTGTAGGACAATTTTGCTTGCTGCGTAGCCGAGCAGGTATATTTGAAGAGAAGGTTACCGCCGATGAAGGTGCAGTCCTTCACGGAAACCGTATGCGTTGCATTCAAGGTCGAGCCCGTCGCGGAGGTATCGATAAATTCCGTGCCGGAGTTTTTCGCCACGAAGACGGTGTTTTCCACGGTCACGGTTGTAGAAACCCAATAATGGTTCTGGATCACTCTTGTTGCCGCCGCCGTCGTCAGGATCTTTGCATTGCGGATGCGGTTCTTTTGAGCAAGGCCAAAGGCCGCACCCGTGCCGTTATATACATAAGTACCGCCGTTGACGTCAACGCCGTAGCCCTGCGGACCACTGGAACCGCACTCGTATGCATAGGTGATCATACCCTTGGAAACGATCGTGAGATTATCCGTTCCGTTGCCAAGCACATAGGAGGACGCGCGGTAGGAATATTTTGCACGGCCGAAAATCGTGTGCGCCGTTTCGTTGATATACTGTCCACCCTGAACGGAGGAATAAAGCTTGAAGGTGTATCCGGGGTCACCGCCAACGAAATGCAAAACGTTTTCCGTCTTGATGCCGTTGCTCTCACTCTCCATAACCATAGGAATGGAGGTTGCATCTGCCGCCATCTTGACGGTTTTTCCGTTCAGATCCCAATCCACGTTGCCGGAGGTTTTGAGAACCTGATAGGTCTTACCTCCCGACACATGATCCTTATAGGTTCCGAAGAG
>JAZTWU010000188.1:0-18705 GCA_045636085.1 Eubacteriales bacterium | reverse complement strand
CGAGAGGGGCGACGGCATAGTTTCCTATGACGAGCCCCACGAGTCGATGGCTTAACGCAGTATTTCGGAATTTATACCGCTATCACCACTCGGAAAGAGCCTTAACGGCAGGCTTTTCGCTCGGGATCTCGCGACCATCCGTGAGAGGATAGAACCAAACGCAGATCTCGTGCTTTTCCTTGCCCGTGAGATGAACGACGAGCTTCTGAATGCCCTCGTTCGTTGCCTGAGGACGGGGCGTTTCGGAGGAAGCGGAGGGAGCGGGTTCGGGAATGGGCGAATATTCGTCCGGCGCGGCGGCGCTCACGGTGAAATATCCATCCGTCAAAAGGGCGACATACATCTTGGTTCCGTCAATATCCAGAACGGCGGCCTTTCCCTTCTCATAGAAACGGACGGAGGCGGGGGTATGCGCGGACCAGCGCACCACATCGCCTTCTGCGCATTCGATCTCGTCCTGCAAAAGAACGCTTCCGCTCTCGCGAAGCATCTTTATTCCGCGAACGACCTTTTGTCCCTCGAAGGCCTCGGACATATCACCGATGGCGAAGCTCTCCGCACCGTCTGCAAAGCGGGCGGTGGTGCAGGCGGCCTTCATAATATGATCCTTGCCCTCGTGGTGATTGAACACGATGGTATTATGACCCTCGGCGCGGAAGCGATAGGCATCGCCATACGGCTTGAGGTTATAGTTATCCGAGCCAAGGTCAACGAAGAAGCGCTTCTTTCCGATATTCATCACAAAGGTGCCCATATCCTTATGACCGTGGTACGCATTGTTCTTTGCAAGGTGGAGCGCGGCATAGAAGGCATTGGGGCCGACCTCCGTGCGGAAGGAGGCATTATCGCATCCGACACCACCAAAGGAAAGCGGCATTTCCGAAAGCGCTTCAATCTCGCGGTCTCTGTACTGAATCAGGTCAACGAGGCCGCCAACACCTGCAGTGGTTCGCTTTCCTTCATACCAGGAGCTGGAGGTCACGGGTTCGGTATTGCGGATCTCGCGGTTGCGGATCTCGGCAAGTCCCTTATCTCCAAATATTTTTTGATACCAGGGGAAAAGCACCGTATCGATCTTTGCGGCACCCGCATCACCGAAATTGAAGGCGATGAGATCGGGCGAGGAAAGAGAAAGCGCGGCATAGGGCGACTTTTTCAGGCCGATCCAATCCGTCATTCCATAATCCTGCCCTGCGGCAGAGATCAGCGCATCGACGTGCTGGGAGAGATAGGTGGTTCCATACGACCAATAGCCGAGGCCCTCGGAATACGAGCCGTCCACGGGATGATAGAAGTCGCGCACGGCGAGATAGGAATCCTCAAAGCCGTGCGTGAGGATCGGCTCATACATATCGCATTCCTCATCGTCAAAAACAGCAAGCACGGCCAAGGCCAGAGAACCGTTGCAGATAAACTTCCAGTTATCGCCGGGCTTATCCTGATACCAGCGGTAGCCGCGCTGGGGCGAGAGGCACTTCTTATGCTCAGGCTCGTTATTATATTCCTCCATCACGCGCTCAAAGCCCTTTTCAAAGAGCGTGTGGCGCATCAGCTCTTTCGTTTCCTCATCGAGGCAATCGTAAAGCCAATCGTAGCCGTACGCAAAGGCATTGCAAAGCACGGCGCAATCAAGGAAATGGTTGGGATGAAAATCCGGGAAGGCGCAAGCGGCCTTGATCTCCGCGATCGCGCGGTCTGCATATTTCTTCTCGCCCGTGAGGCGGTAGGCCATCGAAAGATGCTTCACGCGGTTTTCCACTCTATGTGACATACCAAGAAGGCGAACGCCGTCCGGAATCAGATATTCGCAAAGCGGCTCATCGATCACGCCGTCTGCCTTCACAAGGATATTGTCAATCATCGTTTTATAGTCGCCGATCTCGCGCTTCTGCTTCAGCGCTTCAAAATCCGCGGCCGTGAGCAGCAAGCGGGGATGCTCGCCCTTCTTATAGCGGGCACGCACGTCTGCGAGGATTCTTTCACCGATCGAGATATTCGTTTTTTCCATTTTTTCTCTCCTAAAGATATTAAAGATTTCGCACGGTTTTTATTTTAATATAGCACACCCGTATTATTTTGTAAATAGAAGCGCTCCGTTTTTGTCAGATATATCAATGCTTTTTGGCACTTTTCACAACAAAAAAAAGCCGAGGCGACGAGTGCTTTTTTCACTCGCCACCTCGGCAAAGCCAACATCAGGGCTTGATCTTGATTTCTTTGATTTTCACGGCACGGGCATACACCACAGGCTCATAGACGACCTTGGCCTCCGCGCTCTTCAAAGGAAGGGCAATCTTATAGAACATTTCGCCGTTTTCCTGCGGAGCAAGCGCGGCGACAGAGAAGGTGCGCCACATATGCTTATCCACGCCCTTGACCATATTGTAAACCGTGGGGGCATCCTCCCGCTCAAAGGAAACACTCATCGGGCCGATATTATAATCCGTGTGCACGGCAAAGCTTTCTCTTTCACCGTTTTCATAAATCGCGTGGTAATGGCCGAGAAGGGTGCGCTCAGGGAGCGGCTCCGCATCCTCGTTTGTGAAGGCCGCGCCCGTGAAGCTATGCGTGATCTCCGCGTGCGGCGCGCACAACACGTCGCGCTGATAGAACCAATACAGCCAATCCGAGGAAAGGAAGAGATTTTTCTCAAAATCCGCATCCGAAAATTCGGGATGGAAGGCCTGAATCGCAGCGTATGCCACATCCGACATAGAGCCCCAGCGCATCGTTTCGCTTCTCGTCGTCTCCAGCCAGTTGGAAATACTGAAGCCGCGGATTCCCGCCGCTACGCGCTCCTTCCAATGCAGGGTGCGCATTGCCGCATAGTTTCCGTAAACGGCATAGCGTCCATCCGAGAGAAAGGGATCGCGGATCTGCTCGTTAAAGCAATAATACCAGTTCCAAAGCTTGATTTCGGGATTGACGAGAGAAAAGCTTTTCGTTCGATCCTTCATCGTGGCATCCAAGGCGTTTTCAGGCCAAGGCTTCGTCATATCGGGCACCCATTCGTGCGTATAAAGCGGAAGGAATTTTCCGCAGACCTCCATCACCATATCAGTCTTCACCGTATACGCAGGCTTATGGAATGCGCCGTGCACCTCTCCGCTGACACGATCGCGAGCACCGATCAAGGAATCTGCCCAAATGGCGCCTTCCACGCCCTTCGACTTCAAATATTCATAACATTTATTTACATTATATGCAAACAACTCACCCGGATCGCGATCCTTGCACTTATCGCAAACGCAATAAACCCACCATTCATCGTGCGCCATATGAACGAATTTTGCATCAAAGACCTCGATCGCCTCATCATAGAGATCGAAGACGATCTCATAGAGCTTTTCATTCAGCGGGCAGGCACAGCTGGGCGCCTCCTCGCTTATATCCTCCGCAAGCTCGGGATAGCATCCGAGGATATGCTCACTATGCGAAAGCGAGGGAATCTCGGGGATCATTTCAAGGCCGAGCGCGCGGCCGTATTCCACAAGCTCTCTGACCTCCTCTTGCGAAAGCACCTCTCCGTTTGCATTGAAGGTATGCGTCGAATTGCGCATTCTCGGATTGAGCATCGAGGCAAGATAGCGCTTATTATGCTGAGAATTCATCGAGGCCGAATATTCCAGCCAATACGCATTCAGCTCGGGATGGCGGCGAAGCTCCATTGCCGCGCCGATCTCAAGAATCACGGCGTTATAGCCGAGAGCGGCAAGCAGCTCCATAAAGCCCTTGAAGAAGGGAAACTCCTCACGGGAGGGAAGATAGAAACGGATGCTTCTGTGCTCCACGCAGGGATGGCTGTAAACAAGCCCCTCAACGAGCCCCTCCGAGACGTGCGCAAGGATGCCGTATGCGGCAGAAACCTTTCCGAGCAGGGTATCGGCATAAACGAAAACGCCATCCTCCTTCACGGAGAGAATATATCCCTCGCCGCTTCGATATACGGCGCCGAAGGCCTCGTTTACCTCGCGGATCGCCTCTTCTGTAACCGCAGAGAAAACGATCGGCGCACCAAGCGCGGCGGGCAGGCGCGAGAGCGCCTTCTTTGCCATCGGCGGCGCATTCTCCACGAGGCCGCTGAGGGCAACGGGCGTACTTCCCCATTTTGCATAGCTGTCGGTTAAAAATCTTTTCATATTTGTCTCCTTATAAGGATGATTCAATTCATTATGCCATATAAAAAAAGCGTTGTCAAGCATTTTGAAAAGAAAAGCGGCGCTTTTCTTTTTCTCAAAAAGCGCCGTTTTTTCTTCTTTTTATATTTCCGTTTTGCCGAGCAAGCGGAGCGCATTCTTGCGGCAGATCTTCTCATATGCCGCATAAGAAATTTTTCCTTGCTCCATCGCATCGTCAAGGAAGGCGGAAAGCTTCAGGAGCGGAAGATTTTTTGCGATCGGCGAGCAGATGTCCGTTCCGAAATACAGCTGATCCTGAAACCTCTCGAGAAATTCATAGGCGAACTCCGGATCGCGCGCCATTGCATTATAGCCCGATCCTGCAGAGAGATCCGCCGTCAGATTCTTATATTTCGAAAGAAGCTCGGGCACGCGACCGCTCGAGACGATTTTTCCCTCGGGATAAAGATTGCGATTCTCCTCTGTGACGTCGCCACTGATCTCTGCCCAGAATTTCTGCGAGTGGCCAATGATCTGAAGCTTGGGGAACATTTTCAGCACCCGCTCAAGGCGAGGAAGCCCCAGCTCGTCGATCACGCCGTAATCGTTTCCCTTCGAGCCGATATGGATCGTTACGGGCATCTCACACTTTTCGCAATGCGAAAGAAGATTCAAAACGATGGGATCGTCAAAATACAAATTGCAGGTGAGCTCCGCAACGCCCTTGGCGCCAAGCGCCTTATAGTGGTTCAGGATTTTGGAAAAATCCGTTTCGGTGCTGTTTTTATAAAAGCGCGGATCGATGCCGCAAAACCAGGAAAAATGCTTGGGATCGCGCGAAACGATGCCGAGGATCTCGCGGTTGGTATTGCGCTCATCCGCAAACTCGGGGCTCATCATCGTGTGCAGAACCGCGTGATCCACATTGGCAATATCGTAAAGCGCAAGAAGCCCCTCGGGGGTGCAGAAGGTGTCTGCCGTTTCGCGAAGGAGCGCGCCGTAGGTGCTATCGATCGTATGGACGTGCATATCGATTTTCTTCAGTTTTTTCATAGAACTCTCTCCTTTTTAAGCCATCAGGCCTCGCCAATCAGCCGCTCCGCATTGCCGTGGTAAACGAGCTCTCTGACCTCGGCGGGCAGAGAAAGGCTATCCAGAAATGCGCGGTGTCCGCCGTCAAAATAATCTCTGGCATAGAGGAAGCGATCGGGAAAACGGCAGATCAGCTTATATGCATACTCGGGATCGCGGGAAAGCGCAACTCTTCCCGAGCCTGCAGAGATGTCGCAATAGAGGTTTTTATATTTCCCGAGAAGCTCTTCAATCTTGCCGCCCGCCAAAACCTTACCGTCGCGGTAAACGTGATCTCTTGCATCCTCTTCGCCCGAAATATGCGCCCAGAAGCCGGGTGCATGGCCGAGAAAGGCCGTATTGGGGCAAAGCGAAAGAAGGTTTTCAAGATTTTCGATTCCGCCGCCGTACCAATAATGCCTGCGCGGAAGTGCACGGCCCGTGCGCGTTGGCTTTGCGTAATCAAAATGAAGCGTTACGGGAAGATGCGCCTCACCGCAGAAGCGGAAAAGATCCACGCAATCGGGATCGTCGTACAAAAGGCGGAATTTGATCTCACCGCAAACCTTTACATCATACATATCCACGGCAAAGCGAAGCGCCAAAAGCGCATCCGCACGGTGCGGATCAGGCGCATAGCCCAAAATGAAGCGATCGGGGGCGCGCCGCTTGTATTCAAGGCATCTTTCAAAGGGAATCGGAACGCTCCGCTCCCCGTGCAGAACGGGGCCGCAAAGAAGATATGCGGTTTCGGGATCAAAATCTCCATACGGCGTTTCCCAGGAAAGGAGCCAGGTTTTATCAATTTCGTTTGCATCCATATTGGAAATAAATGCCTCAAAATTATGCTTATGCCAATCGGGATGGTTGTGGGCATCTATGATCATTTTTCGGTTTCCTTTCGGATTATTTCAAATAAATGTTTGCATTATGCATCAAGCACAACGGCCTTACCGCTTCTTCCGCTCTCATAAATGCCTTGGATCAAGGCAACGGCGCGGCGACTATCCTCGGGCAAAACGGCAGGCTTTTTGCCCGTGAGAACGGCATCGGCAAAATCGCGGATCTGGAATTTATGACCCTCGCAGGAGATCTGCATCGGATTTTTATGGCCTTGGCTCTGCTCCTCCGACTTTATTGCCGAGAGATCAAAATCCCCGCCCTCAATCTCGCATTTTTCGATTGCATCCTCCGTGATCACAATCGTGCCCTTTGTGCCGACGATGCAAAGGCGGCGGGGCTCTCCGTGACACGCGGCGGTGGTGCTCTGGATCACGCCGAGCGCACCGCAGGCAAATTGCACGGCACCGACGGCGGTATCCTCCGCCTCGATCTTATGATTCAGCGTTGCCATATAGCCCGAAGCGCTTACGGCAGGGCCGACGAGATACAGAAGCATATCCACGCCGTGAATTCCCTGATTCATCATTGCGCCGCCATCCAGCGCCCAGGTTCCGCGCCAATCGGAGCTATCGTAATATTCCTGCGAACGGTTGTATTTCATCAGAAGCTCGGCGGTGATAATTTTTCCGAGCTTCTCTTCCGAAAGGAGCCTTTTCACAAACTGCACTGCGGCGGTGAATCGGAACTGAGAGATCACGCCCGCAACAAGACCCTTTTTCTTAGCTTGCGCGATCACAAGGTCACAATCCTCCACCGTGACGGCGAGGGGCTTTTCCACGAGAATGTGCTTCCCCGCGCCGAGAGCGGCCAGCGCCGTGTTTTTATGAAAGCCGCTGGGCGTGCAGATGCAGACGGCATCCACCGCTTCGGATGCAAGCATCGCCTCCACGGAGGGGAAGGCAACCGAGCCGTATTCCTTGGCAAAGGCCTCGGCACTCTTTACATTCGTATCCGCGAATCCTGCAAGACTTGCATTTTCTGCGGCCAGAACGCTCTGCGCGTGAAAATGTGCCACAGCGCCACAGCCAATGATTCCGATAGAAACCCTTTTCATACCCCTTTTTTCCCCGCCGCCTTGATATAAGAGCGCGGAGATTCTCCTTTATATTTTTTAAACTGACGGCTGAAATACGAAAGATCCGAAAAGCCGACACGCGCGGCGATCTCCTTTTTCGAAAGCTCCGAGGCCTTCATAAGAGCGGCCGCCTTATTGATTCTATACCGATTGATATAGGAAACAAAGGACTCTCCGAGCAGATCCTTGAAGATTCTGCAAAAATGCGCCTCCGTCATATAACAAAGCCCCGCAAGATCCGAAAGGCGGATGCTTTGCGCATATTTTTCGTGGATAAAGGAAAGCACCTTCTCCAAAAATTCTCTTTGCCGCGCCGTGTATTCCCTTCCGCCGTGCGAAAGCGGCTTTTCCCGATAGGGGGAGAGCGAAGCGAAGAAGAGCGCAAAATGCCCGATCGGGCAAAGCATTTCCTCTTCCCTTTCCAGTGACTCAAAAAGCGCGGTGACTCTTTCGATCACCTCGGCATCTCTTATGAGACTGCAGAAGCGATACTGCCCCTCCCGATACGGGCGAAGCAGTTCCGAAAGAATCCCACCCATATGGGTCTCAGATATATCCACGCAAAGCATATCATATTCCACGGTGCCCTGCTCGACGACATTCGAATGATACTCATAAGGATTGATGACCACGAGATCCCCCGCCTCTGCCACAACGGTCTGCGAGCCGAGATCGACGGAAAGCGCACCGCTTCGGATGAATTTGATCTCCATCTCCTCGTGAAAGCGCGGCTCATACGCATAAAAGCGCTTTCGCGGCGCAAAAACGAAGGGGGAACGCGCTTCGTTGCAAACGCGCTCGTATTCCGCCTTTTCTTTACGATTCATCCTCTCGCCCTCTTACTGATTGGCGGTGCCATACCAGCGGCCGGGGGCATACTCAACCTTCTTTTCATCCGCGGAAAGGAGCGCCTCGTAATTCTCTGCTACCTTGCGAAATGCTTCGGCATAGCGCTCGATCCATTCCTTATCAAAATGCTTAAACCACGGGATCGAGAAGCAATACTTCTCCTCGGAGGGGCGGCAGAGCGCATCCTCGGCTACCATATCACGGTCGCTGTACGCCATACGGCTGGGGCGGCCGATGTGATTGAAATCAAAGGTGTGGAAGGCCTTATGCGTATGCAGACAGTAGTTTCCTCCCGCCCAGCAGATATCACCGCCGATCTCGGCGCGCACAGCCTCGCAGAATCTCGATACCGAGAGACCGCCAAGCTCCTCGGGATAATACGCCCCGTGCGGACAGTACCAGCCCGCCATCGTGGAGCCCTCGGATTCATCCACGCGAATGGCGCGAATGCCCTTGACACCCTCCAGAAGATCCCAGAAATAATTCATCGCGCGGCGGATCTCCTTGCAACGCTCGTCATAATACTTCAGCTGAACGCGCGCCATTGCGGAGCAGAGCTGATTGGCTCTTCCCTTCACGCCGCCGAGCGCGATGCCTGCATAGGGCGCAAGCTCCGAAAGCTCGGTGATGTAATTTGAATTGTTTCTCTCGTAGTGCGCATATGCCAATGCACGCTCATAGCAGGGTCGCTGATCCGTTACGAGAATGCCAAGCTCGCCTGCGGCAAAGGACTTTCCGCTCATCAGCGACATTGCGGCCACATCACCGAAGGTGCCGAGGCGCTTGCCCTTATAATATCCGCCCTGCGCGTGCGAAACATCCTCGATCACGCGGAGGTTATGCTTTCTCGCAACCGCCATAATGGCATCCATATCCGCAGGATAAGAAAAATAATGCACGACGAGGATCGCCTTGGTTTTCTCCGTGATGCATCTTTCGAGATCCGAGGGATCCAGCGAAAGCATATCGTTGATATTGCAGAAAACGGGGGTCGCCCCGAAGGTGACGGTTTGCGCAATACTGCCCCAATAGGTCTTCGTCGGGCAAATGATCTCATCCCCCGCGCCAAGACCGATCGCAAACATTGCGGCGGCAAGAGAAAGCGTTCCGTTGCAATAGCAAACGGCATACTTCGTGCCGATCCAAGCCGCGAATTCATCCTGAAACTTCTCGGTTATATCAATGCCCGAAAAGGAATTGTTGCGAATGACCTCCAAGGCGGCGGCCTCATCCTCCTCCGTGATGATCGGCCAGCGGAAAAGAGACTCGGGAACCTCTTCCTTTTTTACGGCGGGCTCTGCGCCGAAGATAGCGAGTTTGTTTTGCATACGGTACACCTCTCATTTTTTCTACCTCCATTATATAACACGTCCGCAACAATTGCAAGCACCGTTTTTTAGATAAACTTGGATTATTTTGATTTTTTTATCATATTTTGGCAAAGGAATAAGAAAAAATCGGTCAATATCGGAGTAAGATATGCGCGACTCTTGATTTTTTCCTCGCCGCGTGCTATAATGAGGATGCTTTCTTTTCGGGGCATATGACCAAGGAGGTTTTCGCTATGCTGATGGGAATTGATATAGGCGGCACGAAATGCGCCGTCGTTACGGCCGATACGGACGGAAAAATCTTAAAAAAAGAGCGCTTCGCCACTACGAATCTTGACGAAACGCTAAGGAATATTTTTGATGCCGCCGAGCGCCTCGGCGCAAGGGATGCGGATGCCATTGGCATCAGCTGCGGCGGCCCTCTCGACGAAAAGCGCGGCGTGATCCTCTCTCCTCCCAATCTTCCGGGATGGGACGAGGTGGAGATCGTTTCGATGCTGAAGGAGCGCTTCGGCAAGCCGACCGCCATCTGCAACGATGCCAATGCGGGCGCCTTGGCGGAATGGATCTACGGCGCGGGTAAGGGCGCAAAAAATCTCGTTTTTATGACCTTTGGTACAGGACTCGGCGCAGGCCTGATCCTGAACGGCGCGCTTTACAGCGGAAGCACGGGTATGGCGGGCGAGGTTGGCCATATGCGGCTCTCCCCCTTCGGCCCCTCGGGCTACGGAAAATGCGGATCCTTTGAGGGCTTTTGCTCGGGCGGCGGACTTTATGAGCTTGGCCGCACCACGGCAAGACAGTATTTACAGCGCGGCATATGCCCCGCTTTCATCAAAAACGGCGATGCTTCGGCCTTCACCGTAGCAGAAATGGCCGATGCGGCACGCGCGGGCGATGCCTGCGCGAAGGAGGTCTTCTCCATCTGTGCCGAGAAGCTCGGAGAGGGACTTTCCCTCATCTGCGATATGCTCAACCCCGAAAAGATCCTGATCGGAAGCATTTTTGCGCGATGCCGCGACCTTCTTGAGGAGGGCGCGCTTGCCGTGATGCGCCGCGAGGTGCACCCGATCACGCTCGAGGGCGTTACGCTGGATACCCCCGCACTCACGGAAAGCATCGGAGATATGGCGGCACTTGCCGTTGCAAGCTACACGCTGGAAAGGAACGAAAAATGAAAAATCAGATTGATAAGATCGTAAGCGAAACCCCCACGCTTCTCCCCTGCCGCGATGTAATGGAGAAAATCGCGCAAAAAATCGCCGAGATGCACCGCGCGGGCGGAAAGCTTCTTCTCTGCGGAAACGGCGGAAGCGCATCGGACTGCGAGCATATTTCGGGCGAGCTTCTGAAGGGATTTCTCTCCAAGCGCCCGCTTCGCGAGGATGAGCTTTCGGGGCTTGACGGAGAAATCCGCGCAAAGCTCCAAAGAGGCATCGGTGCCGTGCCGCTCACATCGCTTTCGGCGCTTTCCACCGCCTTTGCAAACGATGTTGAGCCCTCGCTGATTTTTGCGCAGAGCGCTTTTGCACTCGGACGGAAAAACGATATCCTTCTCGGTCTTTCCACCTCAGGCAATTCAAAAAACGTAGTGGCGGCGCTGAAGGTGGCCAAGGCAATGGGGATCTTCACCGTTGCAATGACGGGCGAGAGCGGCGGCGAGATGCAGAAGATCGCAGACCTGACGCTTGCCGTGCCCGAAACGGAGACCTACAAGGTTCAGCAGCTGCATCTGCCCGCCTATCACGCAATCTGCGCCGAGGTGGAGCGCCTGCTCTTTGATTGAGGTGGCTTATGTTTGACAGAAGCATACGGATGCTGGAAAAATGTGCCGACGATGCGCGCGCCTTTGCTTACTATACGACGCTCGTGACGCAGGGATTTTTCCTTATATATTATATACTCCTTCTCTCCTTCTCCTACGGCAGGGCAGGCATCAACGGCGCGCTTCTCGCGCTCTCCGCCGTAGCACTCGGATTTCTTTTATATACGGAAACGCCGCAGGGCGCTATACGCCCGAAAATCAGCCGTTGGGCGAGAATTTGCGTTCGATATGCAAGGTATTGTGTGCATATTTGCGCAATTTCGCTGATGCTTTATAGCTTTTACAGCGATCCTGCCGCCGCGCCCGTATTCGCGCTGATCCTTCTCGTTTTTGCCATTCTCTCCTTTTTGATCCAGCTGATCGCAGAGATCGTCGGCTTCCTTTCGCGCCGCTATTTTGAAGAAATCCTTGCCGCCTTTCTTGCGGATACGGAGCTTCTGCGCTCGGTGCTGGATAAGGTGCAGGGCGGCGTTGACGCCATCAAGAGCGTGAAGGAGGGCTTCGCCTCCCTTCCGAATCTCGCCGCAGAAAAGGCAAGCGCCTTAGCCTCGGGGATCAAAAAGAAATTTTCCATTTTTAGAAGAGAAAAGAGCACCCCCGTGCCCCCGATGATTGAGGGAAAATTTTCCGAGCAGGAAAAAGAAACCGCAGATAAAAATTAAAATAAAAAAGCCACCCGTTTCAGCGACGAAAATACAGGTCGCTAATTCGTAGTGTCCTTAGGGATACTACGCAACGAAATAAATCCCTTTCGGGATTTGTGAAATGCACTTCGTGCGTGAAATTTGCCTTCGGCAAATGAAATGCCTGCGGGCGTGAGGGGATTTATTTCATTTCACATCGAGCAAAGCGAGATATTTCACAATATGCGACAGCATATTATTTCACGTTTTGCGGTAGCAAAACATTTCACTATACGCATTTGTGGACACGGAAGCAGTGCTTCCTATGCCTTAATTAAAGACTACAACCAACTTTCGTCTGTTTAAAAGGAACGAGTTTGCACTAACTAAGGCTCCCTTGTGTAAAGGGAGCTCCGCCGCAGGCGGTGAGGGATTGTCTTGTGTGAAATCTTGCTTTTACAACCCCTCCGTCAGCCTACGGCTGCCACCTCCCCTTACACAGGGGAGGCTCCTTTCTACCTCCCGGAAGGTTAGCAAAAGCTCTTTTGATATGCGAATGTCAAAAGTGCCTTTGCGTTGCTTTTGACAAAATATTGTTGTCTTTAATTAAGTCAGTGCTTGTCAAGAAAAAAGGACGGGGAATTTTAGCAATTCTTCGTCCTTTTCCTTTCGGCAGGTAATATATTCTATTAAATTTCAAAAACTGCCCTTTAGCACCCGAGGCGAAATGGGTGGCTTTTTTATTACGTTTTTATTTTACGAGATAATATACGGCAATATATCCGATCTGGATATATTTCTTTCCGTCCTTTTCTCCCTGCGAGAAGGGCAGAGGCTTTCCTGCCTCATCCTCACCCTCACCCTTGGTATAGGTCAAGGTGATAAACTTATCACCATCCTCATCCTCGGTGATCTCATAGGTTCCTTCTGCATCAAAAGCGGCCACAGCGGCATTATAAACAAATTTGTTTCCCTTGAATTCATAGGAAGCGCCCGTGAGCTCGTTTTTATACTCGCCTGAAAGTGCGCCACAGGAGGCAAGGGCAAACACGCATCCGCAAAGAAGAACTGCGGAAAGCAAAAGGCTCAAGATTCTTTTCATTGATGCTTCTCCTTTTCGTTGTCTGTTCTGAGGTTTCCCTCTGCCTTAATTATACAGGAATTCAAGGAAAAAGTCAAGTGCAATCCTGCACTTTTTATTTTTCCTCGTTCAGCGTGATGACCTCACCCGTTGAGCCGTGAGAGGAAAGGGTGAGCTGCTTTTTGCCCGCAACCTTTTCAAGAGAATACACATATTCCGTATTCAGAAAGAAGGAGAGCAGACCCATATTTTCGCCCGTGTAATCAAAAACCATCACCTCATGACCGTGATCGGCCTCGCTTTCCAGCTTATAGGTGCCGCTTGCGGTGTAGGTTTCTCCTGCAGAGATCGTGAGCAAAAGGCTCACGGCATTATCCTTGCCGAAGGTGACGGTGAGCACATCGTCCTCCTCAAATACATCGCTATCAATGCTTCCGCTATACGTTCCCTCAAGAGAGGTGCCGCAGGAGGCGAGAGCAAAAAGACAGGTGCAAAGAAGCACGGCGGACAACAGAAGAGACAAAATCCTTTTCATTTTCTTTTTCTCCTTATTTATATTCATTTTTGCTTTTTAAAACGCGATAGATCGACCGATAGGATGCAAGGCGCGAGGGCGCGATTCTTCCCTCCTCTGCGGCACAGGCAACGGCACATTCCGCCGCGCCCTCACCGATATGCGCGCAATCCGAATAGCGGCATCCGCCAAGATAGGGCGCAAAATCGCGGAAGGTGGAAAGAAGATCCGAAAGCGCAAAGAAATCAAATCGCTCAAAATCCAGAAGCGAAAATCCGGGCGTATCCGCCAAAAATCCCGCTTCGCTCCCTTCGCCGATCTCAAAGAGCTCGACGTGGCGCGTGGTATGCCTTCCGCGCTCGATCTTTGCAGAGATCTCGGCGGTGGCAAGCGAAAGATGAGGGAAAACACGGTTCACCAGCGTGGATTTTCCAACGCCCGATGCGCCCGCAAAGGCGGCGGTTTTGCCGTTTTTTAGCTTATTCTGAAGGAAATCGCGCACGGCCTCCACGCCCTCGCCGAGCGAGGAGGAGACCTTGAAAACGGAAAATCCCGCCGCACGGTAGAGCGCGGAGAGCTTTTCGGCGTTTTCGGGATCAAGATCGGTCTTGGTGAAGATCAAAACGGGCTCAATGCCGTGATGCTCGGCAATGGAAAGCAACTTATCCACCGTTTCAAGAACGGGAGCAGGCTTTGCCGATGCAACGACCATACAAAGAATATCGAGGTTTGCCATCGGGGGACGGATCAAGGCATTGCGCCGCTCCGAAATTTCGGAAAGCACGATATCGTCGGGAAGCGCATCGTCCATCGAAAGAACGACCTCGTCTCCCACGAGCACCTTCGCATCCCCGCGATGCAGAATGCCCTTGGCGCGGCAGGCATAGCGAGAAACCGAGCCATCCGCCTCGATCACGCGGGTCTCAAAAAGTCCGCCAAGGCCCTTGACAACCTTACCTTGCTTTTCAATTCTCATTTTTTCCTCCTCCCGAGGCGCGGCGAAGCTGGCCGCAGGCGGCATTCACATCACTGCCGAGACGGCGGCGCACCGTTGCCACCACGCCCAAAGAATTCAGGATCTCTGCAAATCGGTTTGCCCCCTCCACGCTTCCCTGCTTCATTCCCGTTTCCTCCACGGCGTTCACGCGAATAAGGTTGATATGCAGAGGCGCATCCGTGCCGCGAAAGGCGTTTCTCAAAAGGGCGGCGAGGGCGCGCGCGCCCTCCTCGGTGTCATTCTTCCCTGCGATCAGGGTGTATTCAAAGGAGATACGGCGACGGGTTGCCTTATAATAATCCACGCAGGCCGAAAGAAGTTGCTCGATCGGCCACTTCTTATTGACGGGCATCAAGGCGCTCCGCGTTTCGTTATCCGATGCGTGCAGGGAGATCGAAAGCGTGATCGGAAGGGCCTCCTCTGCGAGGCGGCGGATGCCGGGCACGACGCCACAGGTGGAAAGCGAAATATGGCGATAACCGATATTGAGGCCATCTTTATCATTCACGAGGTGAAGAAACCGAACCACATTGTCATAGTTATCCAGCGGCTCACCGATGCCCATCATCACGATATTGGAAACGCGCTCTCCGCTATCTCTTTCGGCGGCAATCACCTGCCCGAGAAGCTCGGAGGGAAGAAGGTCGCGCACGCGGCCGCCAATCGTGGAGGCGCAGAAGCGGCATCCCATACGGCATCCGACCTGACTGGAGATGCAAAGCGTATTTCCGTGCTTATAGCGCATCAGAACGCTCTCAACACACTCCCCATCGTGAAGTGAGAAGAGGTATTTCACCGTGCCGTCGATTTTGGAGACAAGCTTTTTTTCGACCTTTGGAAGCGTATCCGTGGTGGCGGCGATCAGCTTCTCGCGCAGTCCCTTCGGCAGATTCGACATTTCCGAAATCGGAACCCCGACGGCAAGCCAGGAGCGGATCTGCTTTGCGCGAAAGCGCGGCTCACCAAGCTCTCCGAGAAAGGCGGAAAGCTCGGCCTCGGTCATAGAATACAAATCAATCATATACTGTCCTTTATCGGGCGGCGCGCTTCATTTTGGCAACGAAGAAGCCGTCCATTCCGTGAATATGCGGATAAGTCGTCAGCATTCCATCCTCGGCAAGAAGTTCGCCGATTTTGAAGGGAACGAGCGAAAAATCGGGATGCTCTGCAAGAAAATCACGCACGACCTCCCCATTTTCCTCGGGGCGTAGCGTGCAGGTGGAATACACGAGCGTCCCCCCTTCGCAAAGATAGCGCGCGCCGGTGGAGAGGATTTTCTTCTGAAGTGCGGGAAGGCTCTCGCGTCCCTCCATCACACGGTAACGAAGATCCGGCTTTTTGGAGAGAACGCCAAGACCCGAGCAGGGTACATCGCAAAGCACGAAGGAGAATTTTCCCTCCTCCGAGGCTCTTCCCACCGTGGCATCCTGCGCCTCGGCGGATACGATCGAAAGCCCCAGCCTTTCGGCGCTCTCGGCAATCAAGGGGATCTTGGAGGAATGCAGATCAAGAGAAAGCACCTCGCCGCGGTTTTGCATCTGCACGGCAAGAAGCATACTTTTGCCGCCGGGAGCGGCACAGGTATCCACGGCGCGCGCACCGGGCGTCGGTGCAAGCGCGAGCGCGGCGATCTGGCTCGCCTCGTCCTGCACGAAGAACCACCCCTCGGCAAAGCCGGGGAGCGCCGCGACGGGCACGGAGGAAAGAATGCGAACGCCGTAGGGCGAATGCGCCGTGCACGCACAGCGGATGCCCGCTTTTTCCAAGGCGGAAACGAAGTCCTCTCTGGATATACGAAGCGTATTGACCGCAAGCGTTAAGGGCGAGGTCTGCAGAGAGGAGGCAAGAAAGGCCTCGGCCTCCTTTTCTCCGAAAAGAGCGATCGCATATTTTGCAAGTGCCGGCGGAACGCTGTATCGCACGCTGAAATGGCGGGCGGGATTTTTTTCTCGCGGCGGCAGGGGAAGCTCCTCCTTTTTCCGAAGAGCGGCACGAAGCACGCCGTTGACAAAGCCGCGCTCACCCGCCCCTCTTGCCAGCGCCACCGTTTCACTCACGGCGGCATAATCGGGAACGCCTTGCATAAAAAGAATCTGCGCAAGCCCGATGCGAAGGAGCGAGAGCGCCTTCGGGGATATGTCCGAAACGGGGCGCCCTGCAAGCGAGGCAATATAATAATCTATGGTGATCTTTCGTTCCACCGCCGTATAAAGAAGCGCCGTAACGAAGGAGCGATCCTCCTCGGAAAGCGCGGAAACGATGGGATTTTGCAAAGAAAGATTTACGAAAGAATCATTTTCTTCATAAGAGCGAAGAAGCTTGACGGCGATTTCGCGAGCATTCATCGGCCGCATCCTCCTTTAAATTCATTCGCGGGATAAGACGCAGATCGCATCAGGCGAGAATCTCACCTTTTTCGATCTTGCGGCCGCGGATATAATCTGCCGCGCTCATTCTTCCCTTTCCCTCGGGGATCAGATGCGTAACGGCAAGCGCCCCCTCGCCGCAAGCAACCGTGATGCTTCCCTCTCCGACATCGGAGAGCGCAAGAACCTCGCCCGCACGGCCAACGCCCTCTACGGGCAGAGCGCGGACAATTTTCAGCATACGCCCGCCCTGCAAGCAAAATGCCATCGGGATGGGGTTAACACCGCGGATCAAACAAGAGAGCGATGCGGCATCTTTAGAAAAATCGATATGGCAATCCGCCTTTTCAATTTTTGCGGCATAGGTTGCAAGCGAATCATCCTGCTTTTTCGGCTCGATCTCTCCGCGCTCCAGCATAGGAAGGAGACGGCAGAGCATTTCGCCGCCGAGAGCGGCAGAGGTATCGTGCACGGTTTCGAAGGTATCCTCCTCTCCGATCGGGAAGGCAGACTGCATTAAAATATCGCCCGTGTCCAGACCGACATCCATCTGCATCAGCGTGACACCCGTTTCCTTTTCTCCGTTGATCACCGCGCGCTGCATCGGGGCGGCACCGCGATATTTCGGAAGAAGCGAGACGTGAACGTTGATGCAACCGTATTTCGGAAAGCGAAGCACGGCCTCGGGCAGAATCTTTCCGTATGCCACGACCACGATCACCTCGGGCGCAAGCGAGGAAAGAAGCTCCATAAAGGCCTCGTCCTTCAGGGTTTTCGGCGTATAAACCGGGATGCCCCGTTCCAGCGCAAAGGCCTTCACGGCCGTGGGCGTGAGGATCATTTTTCTTCCGCGCGGCTTATCCTCTCCCGTGATCACGGCGGCAATCTCGTGGCCACCCGAAATAAGCGCCGAGAGGCTTTCGCGCGCGATCTCGGGCGTTCCCATAAAGACAATTCTCATAAAAATCTCCATTCTGCCGCAAGCGGCGGCGGGCGAACGGCGGCGCAAGGGAGCGCCGCACATTTGGCGCGGTACGGTCGGCTGTTTTTTCGCCGTCAGTCCTTATCCTCATTCAGAGAACGGATCTGCACGTCGGTGAAAAGCTTGCCGTCCAGATGGTCGCACTCGTGGCAGATGGCTCTCGCCAAAAGCTCCGTGCCGCGAAGCTCGATCTCCTCACCCTTGCGGTTCAGAGCGCGCACGGTAACGGCGGCGGGGCGACTGGTGATGCCCGCCTTGCCGGGAATCGAAAGACAGCCCTCGGCCTCCTCCTGATGCCCTGCATAGGCAACGATTCTCGGGTTGATCAGCTCGTGCACAACGCCGGGCTCGGTCTCGATCACGACGACGCGGCGCAAAACGCCCACCTGCACGGCGGCAAGACCGCATCCGTCGTGCTTACGCATCGTATCTATCATATCGTCAAGCAGGGTGAGGATTCGGGGGGTGATGGAATCCACGGGGCGGCTGACCTTTCTGAGAAGAGGATCGCCAACCTCAACAATCTTCAAAACTGCCATAACATTCTCCTTTATCTTACACTTTTTATATATTGAGCGGATTGAGATCCACGGAGAGAGAAACCTCTCGTTTCTGCGAATATTCCGCAAGAAGATCGCGGAAGAAATCCCGCGTGCGCACACCAAGACGGCATTTGACAACCATTCGCAGGCGGTATTTCTCATTGAGCTTATATACCTGCGCCTCAAAGGGACCAAAGACCGTCATCGGCAGGTCGGAATAGCTACCGCCAAGCTTTTTGCCGATGCTGTCCGTCAGCTCCTTCGCGCCCTGCATCACGCGCGCCTCGTCCTCTCCCGTGAGCGTGAGTTGCACCATATCGCAGAAGGGCGGATAGGAAAGCTCACGCCGAAGCGCGATCTCGCCCTCATAAAACCGATCGTAATCCTGGCGGCAGGCCAGGCGGATGATCTCGTGCTGAGGACTATAA
>JAZTWU010000187.1:0-3478 GCA_045636085.1 Eubacteriales bacterium | reverse complement strand
AGCGTCGAGGTCAGCGCCCTCTTCAACATAGTCGCTGTAACGGCGGTAGAAGCTACCAACAGCCTTGTGACGGCAGATTACCTCAAGTCCCTTACCGAAAGGCTTTGCGGCAATAACCTCCATCGTGGTATCCGCAAGATCAGCGCTGATATAGTGCGTCTTGATGCCTGCGGCATTGAGCTTTTCGAAGAAATAAACGGACATACGCAGATTCACGTCGCCAACGCCGTCAATCTTGAGACCAACGGAGTTTTCGCCGGGATCAAAAACGCCGTCCTTTCCGGTGCAATCGTCCTTAAACTTGAGAAGGTAGTTTCCGTTGTCGAGAGCAAATACGTCCTTGGTCTTTCCGGTGTAAACGAGTTTCTTTTCCATTTTTCTTTACCTCTTAATATAAAATTTTAAAATAAACAAAAAATTAAGCCTTGTTGAAGCGCTCTTCCACGCCGCGGTTCTTTTCGAGAACGGTTGCCGTATCCTTGGCGCGTTTTTCCTCCAGCGCCAAAGCGAGAGCCTCGTCCTCAATGGCGAGCATCTCAATGCAAAGAAGCGCCGCGTTTGCCGCGCCGTTCACCGCCACGGTGGCAACGGGAATGCCGGAGGGCATCTGCACGGTGGAGAGAAGCGCATCAAGTCCGAGGAAGCTTGTGCCGCAAACGGGGATGCCAACCACGGGAAGGGTGGTGTTGGCCGCGATCGCACCGGCGAGATGTGCCGCCATACCGGCCGCCGCAATGATGGCGCCAAAACCGTTCTTTCTTGCATTCTTGGTGAATTCTGCCGCCTCTGCGGGGGTTCTGTGCGCCGAGAATACGTGCACCTCGTAGGGAACGCCGAAGCCGTCCAGCGTGTCGATGGCCTTATGCACTACGGGAAGGTCGCTGTCACTGCCCATAACGATCGCAATTTTTTTCATAAATTTTATCTCCAATTTCAAAAAAATAATCGTAAAAATCAAAAAAGGACACACTTATAGCATCCCATAAGCGTGCCCAGACGGTCGGCGTAATCTTCTCCTTTGTTTCTCCGTGGTGATCCACTCGTTCCGTCAGTCGCAAAGGATGCTTCTTCGTTTTCAAACGACAAAAAAATTATAGCACAATTGCGGAAAAATGTCAATAGTCTTCAAAAATAAAATTTGCGCGCTCGCGCTATATATATAGTAAACGACCAAGCGGCACCCCGTTTTCGTCAGAATACAAAAAAATACGATAAAAAGCGTTTCTTTTCTTGACAATACCGAGCGTCTGTGATAAGATAAGAAGGAATAATGAAAAAAGAGGTTGTCCCCTATGGTTATTTCTTTCGTCGGATGCGAGGCCTTTGAAGAGGGTCTTTTGCGCCTGCTTCCTCTCCTTGACGTCAAGGAAGGTGAGGGCGGTATCAGCGTTCGTGCCGAAAAGGCAGATTTTCTCGGAGCATCTCTCTCGGGGAAAAGCGGCGTAATATATTATAAGGAAAAAAATCATTTTTTCCGTGCTTTGGGGCTTTTCGTCGAAAAAGCAAGGCTTGGTGCGGATTTTGAGGTGCGCGAGTCGCTCTCCTTCGATACCGTCGGAATGATGTTTGATACCTCCCGCTTCGGCGGCTTAAAGCTTTCCGCCATTAAGGAGCAGCTGGATTATCTTGCGCTGATGGGCTATAACCTCTATATGCTTTATACGGAGGATAGCTTCGATCTCCCGAATCGCCCGCATTTCGGTTATATGCGCCCGCGTTACAGCGAGGCTCAGCTCCGTGAGCTGGACGATTATGCATATGCATACGGCATAGAAATGATCCCCTGCTTTGAGGCGTACGGTCATATGGCGCAGTATCTTGCATGGCCCGAGGCCGCAAAGGTGAAGGACACTGCGTCGGTGCTTCTCGCCGAGGAGGAGGAAACCTATAAGCTTCTTGAGGAAATGATCGTTGCTCTTTCGAAGCCCTTCCGCTCCAAGCGTATTCATATCGGTATGGACGAGGCTTGGGATATGGGGCGCGGTAAGTATCTGGATCGGCACGGCCGCGTTCCGCTCTTTGATATCTTTAACCGCCATATGGATCGCCTGATCGCGATCACGGATAAATACGGCTTGAAGCCTATGATGTGGAGCGATATGTATTTCCGCATCGCATCGGGCGGCACGGCGTATTATGACGAAAATATCGTCGTTCCCGATAGCGTGAAGGAAAAGATTCCCGAAGGCGTGGAAATGGTGTATTGGCATTATGGTGAGGGCCCCAAGGGGTGCGACGATTATATGCTGAAAAAGCATATGGATCTCGGCCATCCCGTGATCTATGCCGCAGGCCTCTGGTCCTGGATTGGTCACGCGCCCGAGAATCATTATACCTATGAAACCACCAAGGCGGGCATCAGCGCCTGTGTGAAAAACGGCGTTCGCCAGATGATGACGACCTATTGGACCAACGACGGATCTGAGACCCAGCCGAATATGCTTCTTCTCGCTCTGTCCTTCACGGCCGAGATGGCCTATAAGGGAGCGGATACGCCCGAGGAGGTTCTCCGTGCCCGCTTTGAGGCAGTCACGGGCGGTGATTACGATGCGTTCTGGGATATGTCCTCGTATCATAATAATTTTGACGAGGGAAATCCCTTCGAAAACTTCCATGAAAGATTTTACGGAAAGGCGGTTTTTTGGCAGGACATCCTGCAGGGAACCTTTGATAAAAATCTTTTCGATCATCCGCTTGCAGGGCATTACGCCGCATACGCGAAGAAAATGCAGGGCTACGAAGGAAAGTGGAAGCCGCTTTATGAGCATATGGCAAAGATCTTCGATTATCTTGCAATCAAAACGCTGATTGCACAGAATCTGAAGCCTGCATATGATAGGGGAGATAAGGCGACTCTCGCCGAGATCAAGGACGATCTTCTTCCTTTGCTCCTTGAAAAAACCGAATCCGTTCACGAGAGCCACCGCAAGGTTTGGCGTACCTATTATGTGGACAAGGGCTGGAGAATACTTGACGATCGCTACGGCGCAATGAAGGCCAGAATCAAAACGGCCGTCGAGGAGCTGGATGCGTATCTTTCGGGCAAAGTGGACGCTCTGGATGAGCTTGCCGAGCCGCGTTATCATCGCGCCGTTTCGGGCTTCCAGGTCTATCGCCGCATCACCGCCCCCGTTTATTATTGATTATCCTGCAAAAAAATATAAAATGGAGGAAAAAAGAAAGTGAAACTCATCTACAATGTCAAAGACAGACCCTCTCTCCCGCGCACGATCCTCTTTGCTCTGCAGCAGGTGCTTGCGATTCTGGCGGCAACGATCGTTGTTCCCGTCATCATCAACGGCAATACGGCAAAGCTCTTTGCAGACGGCGAAATTGCGTTTGTTTCGCAGATGTCCCAGTCGGCGGCACTCTTCGGCGCAGGCGTCGGAACGATCGTGTACCTGCTCTTCACCAAGTTCAAGAGCCCCGTTTTCCTTGGAAGCTCCTTTGCTTTTCTCGGATCTATGACGGCAGCCTT
>JAZTWU010000186.1:0-10483 GCA_045636085.1 Eubacteriales bacterium | reverse complement strand
CGTTTGAATTCGTTTTTATTCTATCGCCGTTTCCTCGTAAAACTTTATCTAATGACAAAAACGCTTGCGTTTTTTCAAAGACGCCAAGAATATGACTTGATACAAAAATCAGTGTGTGGCGTCTTTTGTACACCTCTCACTCGTCATCCGACGATTTCTCCTCTAAATCCGTTCGCCCCCCGGTCTGTTCTCATTAAGAATCCGCCAAGATTATAGATCTTACTGCATTTTTCTCTTTTTTTGCCTTGATTTTATTGGATTCTTAATGAGACAGCCCATTTTTTATGGGATTTGGTGCTATGCACCGAATTTTCAGTTTGCGGCATTTACATATGCATTGGCATAGAATGCATAGTTATAAAGTGCCTGAACCTTTTCCTTATCGGCATCATCCTCAAGGCCATAGAGGTAGTTTGCGAGGCTATACGAATAGGTCTCGCTACCTGCCACGATCTCCATCTCGCCAATGAATGCGAGGATATTCAGATGATCGAATACAACGGCAAGGTTATGCTCGTCTGCCGATACGGTAACGTTACCGCTTGCGGTGCTACCGTTTGCGAAGGTTACGGTTACAGCCGTGCCCTCTTCACCGATGATGGCGATCGCCATATCCTCGGTGTGGCGCAGGGAGAACTGCGAAAGAAGTCCTGCGGTATTCTCGGACTGCACAGCGGTGAGGATCTGCGCCTCGTAGCCTGCGGGAGCGGCAACGCTGAGCGTCTTGCCTGCCATTGCCTCAACATACTTCACAACCGCATAGGTGAGGTTATGAACGGAGGCATATGCGGAATCGGCGAGAACCGTATTTGCATAGGACTCAAGGCCGAAGTCAACTGCGCGCTCTGCGGAGGTTTTAAATACGATCTCAAGGATCTCGGCGGCATCGGTGGGTGAAACGGCGAGAGTGAGAACGTAATAGCCATCCTCAGCGGTAAGGTCACGGAGAGCAACGGTCTTTCCTGCGAAGGAAACCTCGGTGATCGCGGTGCCCTCTGCTATGTGCAGGTTGAAGATCAGAAGGTTTTCCAGCGTCAGGCTCATAGCGATCTTTCCATCCACGAAGGAAACGATCTTGCTTTCTGCCACGATGGGATTGCCGTCTGCCGTAACAGGCTCAAAGGCATAGATGAAGAGGTCATCCAGCGTGAGGTTCTCGCGCGTTACGGTGAGACCCTTTGCCCAGCACTCGAGAGGAAGGCCGAAGCCCCAATCGATCACGGATGCTTCGCTAACGAGCTTAGCAACAAAGGTATACTCCTTGCCTGCGATCGTCTTCTTCACGGTTTCGCCCGTATAAGCGATGTAGCCGTTTGCCTGCATATCCACGGATGCATAGTTGAAGTTGCAGTTTTCATTGAAGGTGAACTTCGCCGCGGAATTGATGCTCGGCGTTGCGTTATAGAAATCGCAGTTTGCAAAGGTTCTCGTGAAGTCATCCGCAACGGTTCCGCCGAATACGGGGATCACGCTTTCGCAGATGAAGCTGCAGTTTTCAATATTTCCGCTGATGCTCTTGCCTGCTACCCTGAAGATGCAGGATGCATTGTTAACAATGATGGTTGCATTCTTCAAAGCATAGAGATTCTGATAATTCAGATAGATGAAGCAATCCTGCAGATCTGCGGAGGACTGAACGAAGGTACCGCCGTAGATATAAAGGCCGCTTCCATAGAAGCCGAAGTCATTGATCTTCTTGCATTCCACGGTGAGGTTTGCGCCAAACGCCGTTGTGCTGATGTCCTTTTCGCCGATATAAACGATCGAATGCGTATCCGTCAGGAGCAAGGACTTAGCGGCGGTGGCAACCAGCTTTCCATCCTCTACCGAGGAATAGAAGTAGAAGTCACCTGCCTGGAAGGTGAAGGTCTGACCGGCGGCAGAGCCTGCATCCAGCGTCCAAGTATAACCGTTCAGGTCGAAGTAGTATTGTGCGTCCTTATTACCGTTAAGAACAAAGGCGCCGCTCTTCTGCAGATCGATATCGGAATAAAGCTTCAGCTCAAAGCCATTCTGACCGATGGAGGCAAGCTTTTGCACGAGGGCGGCCTCTGCGGTGTCTCCGCAATAATAGGTAAGCTCGCCATTTTCAAGGATCGTGAAATACAGAACATAGGGCGTATAGTTGATAACCTCGATCACAACCGTCTCGCCTGCATTTCCAGCGGCAAGAGGATCGGAAACGGAAGCACCGCCCACGGTGATCGACCACTCGGCATCGGGACGATAGTACCAAACGCCATCCTGCTCGTAGAGATAATCGATCTGCTTTTCGTATACATAGATTGCGCCGGCAACCCAAGCCTCGTTTCTGTTTTCAAACTTATTATCTACGGTTACGATATTTGCGCTATCGTGATAGCCAAGCACCTTATAGCCAACGCCTGCGATCTCAACGGAGGTATATGCCGCCGTTTTGCCTGCGGGAGCCTCGGTATAATACAGAGCGAGATCTGCAACGGAATCGCCGCTGAAGCTTCCGAAGACTTTGTAGGTCAGCTTCGCCTGTTGCGCATCCGAGCAGCTATATTTAAGAAGCGCATTACCGCCAATGAAGGTACAATCGGTTATGCTGACACTATGTGTTCCGTTCAGCGTTTTATTTGTAGAGGAGGTATCGATAAATTCCGTGCCGGCATCCTTCGCCACGAAGACGGTGTTTTCCGCCGTGACGGTCGCGGATACCCAATAGTTATTCGAAACCAATCTCGTTGCCGCGTTCGTTGCCAGAATCTTTGCATTCTTGATATAGTTCGTCTGTCCGAGAAGGAATGCGACGCCGGTGCCGGTATAGATATACGTACCGCCATCGATGCCAAGATTGTAGCCACCGGGGCCATTCTTATTTGCCTCGTAGGCATACAGAATAGTTCCCGCGGAGGTCACCGTGAGGTTCTGGTTGCCACAACCAAGAGCATAGGAGGAGGCGCGGCTGCCATAAGTGTCGCTGCCCTTATGCACACCGAAGATATTGTGGGTGGTCTCGTTGATATACTGACCGCCGTCCACGGAGGAATAAAGCTTGAAGGTTGCATTCTGAACATAATGCAAAACGTCTATCGTCTGCACACCCTGGCCCTCCTTCTCCATAACCATGGGAATGGAGGTTGCATCTGCGGCCATCGTCACCTTCTTACCGTTCAGATCCCAATCTACATTGCCGGAGGTGTTGATGATCTGATAGGTTTTGGAGCTTACAACAACATCCTTGAAGGTTCCGAAGAGAACACCCTTGTGCAGAACGATATCCGCATACATCACGATCTTGAGGTTGCTCTTATCGTTCAGCGTTTCATAGAAGAGCGCACCGTCCTTCTCTGCATCGCCGAGAGAAACGACAGCCTCCATCTCACCGCTGCCAACCTGATAGGTGAAGGCAACGTCCTCAACCTTTGCATAACCGAATTCAACGGTTGCTTCGCCGGCAGAGAGGATCTTTCCGTCCTCGCCAATGGCCTCAAGAGCCGCATAGTTATAATATGCCTCAGAATAAAGCTTGCCGCCCTCGATTTTCTTGGTTCCTTCGGGCGCTTCCTTTGCGGGAATTGCACCCAATGCCCAATATTCCGCTCCCGCGCCCTCGTGCGTCAGCTTCAGCGCCTGGGTCGCAGGATCGGAGATCAAAACGCCGTCCAGCACATAGGTGACGCCATTCGCCGTGATCGTCTTTGCTTCGGTACCGTGCGCAAAGTATTGCGTGCCGCTCACGGCAACATTTTCCATCGTGAACGCCGCCGTCGTTCCATACGCGCAGTCCGTATATACGGCATAGTTCGTATTACCAACATAAGCAGGGATCACATTGATAAAGTTACAATTTACGAATGTCGTCTTCTTCGTGGCCGTTGCCGTATTGAAGGGATCTGCCGCAGGATTCGTGGAAATGAAGGTACAATCCGTGAACGTTCTGTCGCCGTTGTTCTTCATATACACAACCGAATTGCCTGCAATCGTTATGATAAAGGTGGCGTTTCTCGCATTTGACAACTGTCCACCGCCGCCCTCACGACCGTGAAGAAGGAAATATTTGTTCTTTGCAGGATTGGTTCCCTTCTGGATGAAGGTTCCGCCGTAAATATTAAAGCTCGATCCGTACAAATCATCGTTGACACGGCCGCAATACATCGTCAGATTTTCTCCGTATGCAACCTTCGTGGCATTAAGCTCGCCGATATAAAGTTTGGCAGAGGGCTTGGTGGCCGTGACGGATCCATAGGTTTCCTTGTAATCCTTGCTCTTATTGTCCGTCATCAATTTGCCATCTACATACTTATAGTCGTCGTTATTCGACCTCGCGAGCGTCATACTCGGCGCATCGATCACGCCGCCCTCCCGAGAGGAATAAAGATAAAAATTCGCGCATTGGATATTGAGAGCAAGGCCGCTTCCCTTGGTGAATTTGATCGTATGACCGTTCAGGTCGAGCTTATACACCGCCGCCTCAACCTCACTTCTCAGGGAGGAGTCCACACGCTCAGCCTTAACGCCGAGTTCGGAGGACGTCGTGGTATCCTGATATACGGTGATCGTTGCACCGCCGTGCACCATTTTCGTCAGATAGGTAGCAAGGTTGTCGGTCGTGAAATACATCATTCCCTGCTTGACGCTATCCACCGTGTAGTAAACCAGCTGGCGCTCGCCCACCACAGTCTGCTCGGCATTGAGGGATGCATCAAATATGAAATCACCCGCCTTAGGATTATAAACGACGACATATTTGCCGTTCTCATAGAAGGCGAAAGCGCTACCAAGGGCAACCCTCGACTTCAGGCTCATAAGATATGCCTCGGCCTCTTCCTTTGTATGGGCAAAATAGGACTCCTTCGTTCCATCAAGCCAGGTCACCGTCTTATAGGTGATGGGGTTATTGAAGGTGCAGCCGGTTGCAGAGTCCGCCGTTACACTTCCCTGGCCGCCACCGTTCACCGTGAGGGTTAAGCCGTAGAAGGCACAGCTGTCAAACTTTGGCTTTGCCTTACCGCCCGTATACGCATTGCTGGAATTATAGGCAGCAACCGTATTCAGAATCGCGGTGGTATCCGTTCCGTAGAAGGTACAGTTCTTGATCGCGGCGGTACCGCTGCCGATCGAGGAACTATCCAACGCCTGCGGATCATAAAAAACTGCCTGACCGGGCTGAACATAGAAGGTTGCACCGGAAATCGCACCTATGCGGCGGGAGATACGAACGAAGCCGCCGGCAGAGGTGGCTGCCGTCTGATAATAATGTCCGCCGTAGATCGCAGCGCCACCACCGTAGTGGCCGGCGAAGAGCGCCTTGCAATGCACGGAGAAGGTGTCCTTATAAACCTCTTTCTCACGTTCGCTATATCCAAGGTAAAGCGATCCATCATCGGAAACATAGAAGGCCGTATTGACACCGTTCTGATACCAATGCGCGCCATCCTTGGAGGAATACAGATAAAGCTTCATTGCGGAAACAACGCAATACGGTGCGCTCGAGTTTGCATAAGTATTATTGACGATATGACCGTTCATATCAAATTCCACCAGCGCTGAGCCACCGCTCGAAAGAGAGGAGAGGCCGGTGCGGTCATCCGTATTGGGACGGTCATATCCATTTTTCTCCCAGCTGAAGGAGAAGGAGCCCTCATGATCCGCATAAAGCTTAATATCAATCTTCGTATCACTACCGGAACGCAAATCCTGATAGTTGATCAGAACACCGCCAAGCTCCATGGAAACGCTCGTGGTAAAAAACTTTGAAAGCGAAGCGACATCCGTGAAATACAGCACATAGTCACCTGCAACACGCTTGGTGACGCTATACTCAACGGTCTTATATTCGATCGCATCGTTCACCTTCACGGGGTAATTCTTCGATCCGGAGGTGCCGGCCAAGGCATAAACGGCATCATAGTACTTCGAGCCATCGCTCAGTTTCAGCTCCGAGTTACCTCGAATCCACTTATAATAGTCGCCCTCGGGGAAATGAATTTTAACCGTGGAATACACCTGATCCGCGCCGGAGGCAAGGATTTTCTTTCCTGCCATTTCGGCGGTTACGGTGAGGCTAGCGAGAGGCTCTGCTTCACCCTCAACGGTGAAGATCCAGCCCTCGGTGGCATCGTCCTTAAAGAGCGTGTTGCCTTCGCCGTAATAAAGCTTGGCATCGCCCTCCGTCACAAATGCTTCGGGGGTGATCTGCTTGCCCACCTCTACGGAAACCTTCTTGCCGTCGGGATAAACGACGGTGGCCGTAGCAGGCGCTTCCTCAGCAAGTGCCCAAACGGCAAAGATGCCGACGAGCATTATGAGAGAAAGCACGAGCAAGAGGATTTTCTTTGCGTTTTTCATCTCTTTTTCTCCTTTTGGAATTTTGTTTTTCTTCATTATTATATGTCAGGAACTCAACATTGGATGAAGTAATTTTATCACTACTTTAAAATAAAAGCAAGTTCAAATTCAATAGTTTTTCATTTTTTTGAAATAATTTTCGGCGTTTTCAACAAATATTACCATTCACCGCTATGTTTTGTGCACAAACAATAATATAAAGCAATCGATGGGCGGCGGACGGTTTCGGTGGAAGGAGACAACCCCTCAGTCGCCTTCGGCTTTACTTCATAGCCGCCGATACGAGCGGGAGACGGACGGTTGCGAGCTCCTCATCCACCGCAAGCGGTCCCCCTTCTCCCGCAGGAGAAGGCAAATTTTGTGGCGAATTTGGCTTATCGGCGATAGTTCCTTTCGGATCTTGCGACCGTCGTGCGTTTTTTTATTGCACAAAATAAGAAAGCACTCAGCCAAAAATAGCTAAAATGCTTTCTTTTTGCAAATGATTGTTTACTTATTGCTGTACCAGACCGTAATACGGGATCTGCGGAAGGCCGAGCTTCAAGCGATGCACACGATTGAAGAGGAAGAGATCGAAGACCTCGTGAATCTCCATTTCTCTTGCGGAGAGCGCATCGTGAAACTCAAGATAGAGCGCTTTTGCGCGCTCAATATCGCCCTTGGCGCCTGCGCCATAGATCTTAGCAAGCGCTTCCACCATAAAGGCGTGGTGGCTTAGATAGAACCAAGATCTTCTATGCACGGGATGCCCTTCTTTTTCGTTTTTCTCGATTAAGGGAAGGATCTCGGCAAGCAGGGCGGGGATTTCCTCCAGAGCCTTTACAAAGTCCGCATTGTTTTGCCAGGAAGTGGCCTTCAGCTCCACGTGATTGCCAAGGCCATCCACCTCATCGGTTTCGGGCTTATAATCGGCATTCATCATTTTCGGATCAAAGATCTCGCTGACGCGCTCCAGATAGCGGCGCGCGACAGGCGCATCCGCACCAAAGGTATGTGCCAGATGATCTTCGGCAAAGGTCTCATAGTCCAGATTCACATCAAAGAGGGTTTCGCCAAGGACGGACATCGGCAACGCCGTTGGAAAAAAGGCTCTGGGCGTTTGGTCGGACATATTACCGTCAAACTCCATCAGCTTCATTCTCTTCATATCACGGCTGACGCCCTCGGCAAGCTTCATTCCGCCGATATCGTTATAGCAGAAATTATAGAAGCGGTATTCATAGACGCAGGCAGGAATCTTCTTTCCGAAGCCTTCCTTCCACTCTCTGCGCCAAAGGTGCGCAAGGGCGGCCGAAGGGCCTTTATACTTATTTCTGACATACGGCGGGATCTCGCCAACGAATTCCTTATTCTCATAACCGACATTATAATCGATCGAGCAGGCGGAGAGAAGAACGAAGCGAGAGGGATTCTTCAGCTTTTCCTCGAAGGGCGGACGGTTTGTATCCACATAGAGGATCAAAACGAGCTTGGAATCGATTCCTTCCTTCGTGAGCGCTTCGTCCAGCTCATTGAGGAGCATCACGTACCAATCCGAGGGATGCTTCTTTTGGCACTCGGCGCACTCGCAGGTATTGTTATGGCCATCCGCAAGCCAAACGTGGAAAAAGTCCACATAAGGCTTCTTCTTCGCATAATCCAGCCAGAAGGAGATCAAAAGTCTGCGCGCTTCGGGATTGGAATAGCAAAAATGCGTTACGAAGGTGGAGCGGTTCAATTTCCGCTCGCCGCCAAGCTCGGCAAGATACTGCTTCGCCTCCTCGGGAAGCTTTGCCTCGTGAGAGGGCGGGCCGTGATGGATGCCGAAGGGCTCAAACATCCAGCCGTGGCCAACGTTATGGAACTGAAGGCCAAGCTTGACGATATCCTTCTCCAGCTTATCAATCTCGCCGACAAGGAAATCTCTATCCGTCGTCTCCCCTTTTCCGAGGCGGAGGTTTGCCACGTGGGCATACCATTTATGCATATAGGTATAGGGCACAAGTCCCTCGATCATAAACATATTGAAGCCGACCTTCGGCATCCAATACACCGTATCGCGCATATGCTCGTAGGAGATCGCACCCTCGGAGCATTCGCCGCGGAAGATGTGGTCTGCCATTTTGCGATAGGTGAATGTGAAAGAAGCGAGATCTGCTTTGGGGATAATCTCTCCGTCCTTTCCCGGGCGGATGAAGCGACAGCCTGCACCGCGCAGGAAGCGATACACACCCATCAAAACGCTTCGCGGGTTACTTCCCGCGATAAAGCCTCTTCCCTTCTCCACGGAGAGATCGATCAGATCCTCCAGGACGGGATCCTTTACCTCATCCTCGGGACGGCCGAGCTGAGAAAGCAAGCCAAGGCTGATCGCATCCGTTTCGGGCACTGCGCTAAAGGAGATCGCGGGCTTTTCATCCGCCATCATCTCCCAATACTTCGCAAGCTCCTCGGCGGCATACCGAAGCGTTTCATTTTCTTGAAGATAGAGAATTTTCATTGAAAAAATCACCTTCTTTCCTGATATAAAAGGTTAAAAACTAAGCAAAAAAATCTTTATAAGCCCTTCGCTCGGTGAAAAATCAGCGCTTGATCTTTCGCTTCACCTCGGCGAGAAGTGCCTGCGGAACGCCCTCGGAGGCAAGGTAGCCCTGCGCCTCGGCCGATCCGTTGGCGCCTGCAAGGAGCATCAGGCGCAAGCCGCGCTCCTGATTATAGGCCGTTCCGAAGCCTTCGAGATAGCACTTGGCATAAAGGAACTGACCTTTGGCAACAAGCTCCTCGGCATAGGTTGGGTCGTGACGCGCGGCGCGCGAGAACCAATAAAAGGCTTCGCCTGCATCGGCGCTGACAACGCTGACGCGCGCCTCCTCGTCCGCCTCGGGATCCTCGGCCTCGCCCTCAAGAAAGAGAACGGGCTCGCGGTATTCGGGCGTATGATACGGAACACGGCAGATGCCAACGACGTCGGGTTCAAAGACCGTTCCCGTCGTGTACGCCGTTCCGAGATAAAGCATCGCTTCAAGGCAACCGAGCTCGGCGGCCGTTTGCATATGGCGGAAGGCCTTGCGATAATCCTTTTTTCCTCCCTCTCCGTGCATCCAGAGGATCGCGAGATTATACTGCGCGTCTCCCCCCGAAAGCTCGGAGGCAAAGGTGAAGAAGGATCTGGCGGCGGCGGCATCCTTTTCCACACCGATGCCGCGCCAAAGACAATGCGCGTAGTTAAAGGCTCCGAAGATATCGCCCTCCTCTGCGCCTTCGAGAAATGCGGCGGCGGCGAGAGCGTGATCACCGCGCAGATAGGCGGTTACGGCTTTTGCGTTATCGTACACGGCGGTCTCCTTTCGGTTATTTCTTTTTTGGGATTACTTTTCGGCAACCGTGAAGCGCGTGCCCTCCTTGGTGTCGATCAGGGTGATTCCCTGCTCGGCGAGAGCCACACGAATGCGGTCAGCCTCGGCATAGTTTTTCTCTGCCTTGGCGGCGCGGCGCGCCTCGATCTGCGACTCGATATAAGCGCGAAGCTCCTCGGAAACCGAAGGCTCTGCGGCGGCGGCCTGCTCGGGCTTTCTCTGCTTCGCGGCGGCCTCGATAAGGTTGAGGCTCAGCACACGGTCAAAGTCCGCGATCAGGGCAAGCTTGGTCTTATCGGTGGTCTTCATCTTGAAGACATCGTAAAGCGCGGTGATGGCAAGCGAGGTGATCAGGTCGTTATCCAGCGCCTCGCAGAATTTCGCCTTGCCCTCGGCAAAGGCCTTCTCATCCACCTCGCCCTCGTCCTTCAGAGCGGCGATGCGGTTCACGAGCTTACGGTATGCCACGGCGGCATTATCGAGATTCTCCCAAGAGAATACGAGATTCTTGCGGTAATGCGACTGCAGGCAGAAGAGACGGTAGCAAAGGGGATCGTAGCCCTTCTCCTCAAGGAGCGAAACCGTTAAAAACTCGCCCTTGGATTTGCTCATTTTTCCGCCCTGCGTATTCAGATGGTGCACATGGAACCAATAGTTGCACCACTTATGGCCGAAGGCGCTTTCGCTCTGGGCGATCTCATTGGTGTGATGCGGGAAGGCATTATCGATGCCGCCGCAATGGATATCCAGATATTCGCCGAGAAATTTATGCGAGATGCAGGAGCACTCGATGTGCCAGCCGGGATAGCCAAGGCCGAAGGGAGACTCCC
>JAZTWU010000185.1:0-5256 GCA_045636085.1 Eubacteriales bacterium | reverse complement strand
AGATTTTCGCTTGCAAGCTCGGTCTTGGCAAGGCCGCCGTGCATCTTGAGTGCACGAACGGTGGCAACCAGAACAACGGCACGGGGAGAAAGTCCTGCCATACGGCACTTGATATCAAAGAACTTCTCTGCGCCGAGGTCTGCGCCGAAGCCTGCCTCGGTGATGGCATAGTCGCCCATCTTGAGCGCCATCTTGGTTGCGCTCACGGAGTTGCATCCGTGCGCAATGTTGGCGAAGGGGCCGCCGTGAACGAAGGCGGGCGTGCCCTCCAGCGTCTGCACAAGGTTGGGCTTGATCGCATCCTTAAGAAGTGCGGCCATAGCGCCGTGCGCTTTGAGCTGACCTGCGGTCACGGGCGTATCGTCATAGGTGTAAGCAACGATGATCTTCGAAAGTCTCTCCTTCAGGTCGGAGAGGGAGGTGGAAAGGCAGAGCACAGCCATAATCTCGGAGGCAACCGTGATATCAAAGCCGTCCTCACGGGGAACGCCGTTCACCTTGCCGCCAAGACCGTCAACAACGAAGCGGAGCTGGCGGTCGTTCATATCCACGCAGCGCTTCCAAACGATCTTGCGCGTGTCGATGCCGAGCGCGTTGCCCTGATGGATGTGGTTATCCAGCATAGCGGCAAGAAGGTTGTTTGCCGCGCCGATGGCGTGGAAGTCACCCGTGAAATGCAGGTTGATGTCCTCCATAGGAACGACCTGTGCATAGCCGCCGCCTGCCGCGCCGCCCTTGATACCGAAAACGGGGCCGAGGGAGGGCTCACGCAGGGCAACAACGGCGTCCTTACCGATGCGGCGAAGGCCGTCGGCAAGACCGATGGTCGTGGTGGTCTTGCCCTCGCCTGCGGGCGTGGGAGTGATCGCGGTCACGAGGATGAGCTTTCCATCCTCGCGATCGGCGTTGAGAAGCGAAAGATCAATCTTCGCCTTGTATTTTCCGTAGTATTCGAGATAGCTCTCGTCTACGTGCGCGGTCTTTGCAACCTCGCTGATGTGCTGCATCTTGCAGCTCTGTGCAATTTCAATATCCGTAAGATAAGCCATCGCTTTTTCTCCTTACTTGAAGTACTTCACCGCGGAGGTAAAGAGCTTCATATCGTATTCGCCGGGAACATTCTTGTAAAGGCCGTTTCCGATTCTCTCGGAGTGGCCCATCTTGCCGAGCACGCGGCCGTCGGGAGAAAGAATACCCTCGATGGCGGCCATAGAGTCGTTGGGATTGAAGTGAATATCGTCGGTTGCGAATCCTTCAAGGTCAACGTACTGCGTTGCGATCTGTCCGTTCTCCGCAAGAGACTTCAGAACGCTCTCCTCTGCAAGGAAGCGACCCTCGCCGTGAGAGATCGGAACATTATAGATCTCGCCAACCTCGCATCCTGCAAGCCAGGGAGAGTTGTTGGTGCAAACGCGGGTGCGAACAATGCGGGACTGGTGGCGGCCGATCGTGTTATAGGTCAGCGTGGGGCAGTGTTCGTCCGTATCGATGATCTTACCGTAGGGAACGAGGCCAAGCTTGATCAGCGCCTGGAATCCGTTGCAGATACCGAGCATAAGACCGTCGCGCTTTTCAAGCAGGTCGGTCACGGCCTCCTTGATTGCTCCGTTGCGGAAGAATGCGGTGATAAACTTTCCGGAGCCGTCGGGCTCGTCGCCTCCGGAGAAGCCGCCGGGGATAAAGATGATTTGGGAATCTGCCGTCTTCTTTGCGAAGGCCTCAACACTGCGGGAAATGCCTGCGGCGGAGAGGTTGTTGATCACGAAGATCTCTGCCTCTGCACCTGCATCGCGCACAGCCTTGGCGGAATCGAATTCGCAGTTTGTGCCGGGGAATACGGGGATCAGCACCTTCGGTTTTGCAACCTTCACGGCGGGAGCGGCGATTGTTCCCTTCGTATAGGTGAAGTGCGGGATGCGCTTGGTCTCGGACTGAATGTTGCAGGGGTAAACGCTCTCAAGCTTGCCCTCGTAAACGCCCTGAAGCGCGGAGAGGGAAAGAGCAACGCCGCCGTGCACGATCTCCTCCTTTTCGGTGGTCGCACCGATCAGAAGGCCGTCGATCTCCTCGGTTGCCTCCACGAGGAAGGAGCCGTAGGAATAAGCGAAGAGGGAGGAAACGGCGAGCGAATCCTCATATTTAAATCCGATGCCGTTACCGATTGCCATCTTGAGCACGGCCTCTGCGATACCGCCCATACCAAGGGTATAGGTGGCAACGGCCTTGCCGCTTCTCTGAAGCTCGGTGATCGTATCAAAGAGGGAGAGAAGGGAGGAGGTCACGGGAAGTCCGTCTGCATCGTAATCGGGGGAAAGGAGGTAAACCTTGTGGCCTGCCGCCTTGAATTCGGGAGAAACGATGTTCTTCGTCTTGTCGGTGGTCACAGCAAAGGAAACCAGCGTGGGCGGAACGTCCAGCTTTTCGAAGGAGCCGCTCATAGAGTCCTTTCCGCCGATGGCCGCAATACCAAGCTCCTTCTGCGCGCGGAATGCGCCGAGAAGTGCCGCAAGGGGCTGGCCCCAGCGCTTCGGATCCTTGCCGGGACGGGCAAAGTATTCCTGGAAGGTGAGATAGGTATCCTCGAAGGATGCACCTGCGGCAATCAGCTTCGCCGCGGATTCAACGACGGCAAGATAAGCGCCGTGGTAGGGGCTCTTCTCGGAAACGAAGGGATTGTAGCCGTAAGCCATCAAAGAGCAGTCGTCCGTGTGTGCCTTCTCAACGGAGATTTTGTGAACCATTGCCTGAATGGGCGTCTGCTGGTTCTTTCCGCCGAAGGGCATAAGAACGGTGCCTGCGCCGATCGTGGAGTCAAATCTCTCGGAAAGTCCGCGCTTGGAGCAGGTGTTGAGATCGGAAGCAAGTGCATTGTATTCCTTGGCAAAATCCTCGGAAATATCGCGGATATGTAAATCATACTTTGCAGTTTCAATGTTTATATGCTTTTCAGCACCGTTAGAGTTCAGGAAGTCGCGATCAATATCAACGATGACCTTGCCCTTCCAATCCATCACGAGCTTCTTCTCCTCGGTGACGGTGGCAACGCAGGTTGCCTCAAGGTTTTCGCTCTCTGCGAGTGCAATGAAGGCATCCTTATCCTCTGCGGCAACAACAACGGCCATTCTCTCCTGCGATTCGCTGATCGCAAGCTCGGTGCCGTCAAGACCGTCGTACTTCTTGGGAACGGTGTCAAGATGAATGGAAAGTCCGTCTGCCAGCTCACCGATTGCAACCGAAACGCCGCCTGCGCCGAAGTCGTTGCAGCGCTTGATCATGCGGCTTGCCGTCTCGTTGCGGAAGAGTCTTTGCAGCTTTCTTTCCTCGGGCGCGTTACCCTTCTGAACCTCTGCACCGCAGCTTTCAAGCGACTCAACGGTATGAGATTTGGAGGAGCCGGTTGCACCTCCGCAGCCATCGCGTCCGGTGCGACCGCCAAGAAGGATAACGACGTCGCCGGGAGCAGGGCACTCGCGACGAACACAGCGCTCGGGAGCGGCGGCAATTACGGCACCGATCTCCATTCTCTTTGCGGCGTAGCCGTCGTGGTAGATCTCGTCAACAAGACCCGTAGCAAGACCGATCTGGTTTCCATAGGAGGAATAGCCTGCGGCCGCGGTCGTAACGATCTTTCTCTGCGGAAGCTTGCCCTCCATCGTTTCGGAAACGGGCTTGGTGGGATCAGCCGCACCGGTCACGCGCATTGCGCCGTAAACGTAGGAGCGTCCGGAAAGGGGATCGCGGATCGCGCCGCCGATGCAGGTAGCCGCACCGCCGAAGGGCTCGATCTCGGTGGGATGGTTATGGGTCTCATTCTTGAAGAGAAGAAGCCAAGGCTCCTTTTTGCCGTCCACCTCAACCGTGATCTTCACGGTGCAGGCGTTGATCTCCTCGGATTCATCGAGCTTGTCGAGCTTGCCGATCTTTTTCAGATACTTGGCTGCCAGCGTTCCGATGTCCATCAGGTTCTGCGGCTTGGTTCTTCCAAGCGCCTTGCGGGTCGCAAGGTAATCCTGATAAGCCTCCTCAAGAAGCGGATCCTCGAAGGAAACGCTGTCGATCGTGGTGAGGAAGGTCGTATGGCGGCAGTGATCGGACCAATAGGTGTCGATCATACGGATTTCCGTAATGGTGGGGTTTCTCTTCTTGGAGATGAAATAATTCTGGCAGAATGCAATATCGTCGATGTCCATTGCAAGGCCATATTCCTTCACGAAGGCGGCAAGGCCGTCTCTGTCAAGGTTGATAAATCCGTCGAGGGTCTTCACCTCGGTGGGCATATCGTAAACGGTGGCAAGCGTCTCCTTCTTTTCGAGCGAAGCCTCTCTTGCCTCCACGGGGTTGATCACATACTTCTTGATCTTTGCAATGTCCTCGGCCGTCAGCGCGCCGTAAAGAAGATAAACCTTTGCGGTGCGGATGGTGGGACGCTCGCCGCGGGAGATGATCTGAATGCACTGCGCGGCGCTGTCGGCTCTTTGGTCAAACTGGCCGGGAAGGAATTCAACGGCGAAAACCGTTGCATCCTTGGCATCGAAATCCTCGGTGACGATGTCGAGCTGGGGCTCGGAGAAAACCGTCGTCTTCGCATAGTTGAAGAGTGCCTCGTCCAGATCCTCAGCATCGTAGCGGTTGAGAATGCGAACGGCGGTGAGATTTTCAATCTGAAGCAGATTTTTAAGATCCGAGAAAAGGGAGGTTGCCTCGTGTGCAAGGCCTTCCTTTTTTTCAACGTAAATGCGGTAAACCATTATTTTCCCTCCTTTGCGGCAAGTGCCTTCCGTCCGATGTCGCTACGGCAGTATGCATTTTCAAAATGGATTTTCTTCGTGAGCGCATAAGCCCCCTCAATAGCCTTTTCAAGCGTTTCGTCGGCATAAACCGCGCCGAGAACGCGGCCGCCTGCGGTCAGAAGCTTTCCGTCGGCAAGCTTTGCGCCGGCCACATAAACGAGACCCTCCTCGGGAAGCGTGATCTCAAAGCCGGTCTCGTACTTTCCGGGATAGCCCTTCGATGCCATAACGACACAGCAGGCCGCGCCCTTCGAGAAGCGAACCATATCCTCGGTCAGCGTTCCGTTGGTCGTTGCCTCCATAACCTCAAGAAGATCGCTCTCCAGAAGGGGAAGAACAACCTGCGTCTCGGGATCGCCGAAGCGGCAGTTGTATTCGATCACCTTCGGTCCGTCCTTCGTCAGCATCAGGCCAAAGTAGAGACAGCCCTTGAAGGTGCGTCCCTCCGCCTCCATGGCGCGGATCG
>JAZTWU010000184.1:0-9280 GCA_045636085.1 Eubacteriales bacterium | reverse complement strand
TAATAATCCAAGTGCAGTTGTCGTCAAAGAGATGGCACAGGCAGTTGTTATTCATATATGTTTTCCTCCAAAGATGTTTGCGCGCTTTTCGCTCGCTTAGTACCATCATATGCAGGGAAAACACTTTGGTGATTACTTTTTCGCCTCAAACGCCGTGAAGGGCAAAACGAAGCCGCCCTCCCCCGATGCGCTGATATCGCCGCCGATCACGCGGTGGCGGTAAACGATCAGATTGGCATACACCGTGAGCCCCGAATCCTTATAATTTTGCACCTCGTAGGTATAGCGGCGAACCTGCTTTTTGCAGTATTTCGAGAGGTCCAGCCCCTGCGCCTTCTGTATTTCATTATAGGAAAGCAAAACGCGATCCAGCGTCTCGGGAAGCGAAAAATCCTCCGCCTGCTCACTTTCGCCCGTTGCAAGAATGCCAAACTGCGAAAGAAACTCCAGCCGATCCTCCTTCGTGCTGATATCCGCAAAGCGATAGGCACCGTCGCTCATTGCAGAAACGCTATCCGCCCCCGAAACCGCCATCACGCCGATCAAAACGCAGACCGTCACCGCCAGGATGGCAAAAAAACGAAGCGTGGATGCCCGAACCGAATAAATAAACATACCGATGTCCTCCGAAATGGATTGTTTGGTAGTTTATACTATGCACAAGGCTCCACGCTTATGAAAAAATTTAAGGTCTTTCGATCATAGGAAACCGAGGGCCGCTGTAAAAGCACCCCTGCGAAAGCGAACGCTCTGCCATACGGCGGCGGATCTCGATCAGCACGGGATCCTTTTTCTGCACCCAGAGCGGCGCAACCAGAAGATCTCCGGGGGAATCCCCCGTGAGCCGATGGATCCAGAAATCGGGGCGCAGATGCGTTAGCACCGCGATCGCATCCTCCACGTATTCCTCAAAAGTCAGCGTCTTGTATTCCCCGCGCTCATACATACGGCAAAGCTCGGTATCGCGGCAAACATAGGTGGAATGAAGCTTCACGCCGAAAAGCGGAAAGCGGTTGACATAGTCCACGGTTTTTAAAAGCTGTGCCCGATCCTCACCGGGAAGCCCCGCCATCAGATGCACCACGGCACGAACGCCAAAGCGCGAAAGGATCTGTATCGCGCGCTCAAAGGCCTCTTTCTTATAGCCGCGGTTGATGCGAAGGGCAGTTTCATCGCTCTCGGTTTGCAGTCCAAGCTCGATCCAGACGTCGGTTTTTTCCTTATAGGAGGCAAGCAGGCGCGCCACATCCTCGTCAATGCAATCCGGCCGCGTTCCAACCGTGAGCGCCACGATGCGCTCGTCGCAAAGGGCGGCATCGTATTTTTCCTTCAATTCCTCCACGGGCGCATAGGTGCCCGTGAAATTCTGAAAATAGGAGATATATTTTTCGCCGGGCTTTGCGCTTTCCAGCGCGCCCGCCATCTGCGCGGCAACGCCCTTTTTCTGAATATGCTCACCCGAGCCGCGTTCGCCGCAGAAGATACAGCCCCCTCTGCCACAGCGCCCGTCCCGATTGGGGCAGGTGAAGCCGCCGTCGATGCAAAATTTTCGGATCTTCGCGCCATAGAGGCGGCGAAGGAGAAGACTCAGATTATTATATTCCATCTTAAATAAAGAACTGCAAAAATCCAACCACGCCGTAGGAGGCAAGACACATAATCACGCCCGCACCGAGAACGCCAAGCAGAGCGGCGAGGAAGGAGGATTTTTTCGGAAGGTCAAAAAGCGAAGCAATCAGCGAGCCCGTCCAAGCACCCGTGCCGGGCAGGGGGATCATAACGAAAAGCAGAAGCCCCCAAAAGGATGCGCCAAAGCACCTTTCCTTCGGCGTATCCTGCTCGTCCTGCGCCCCCTCCTCGGTCTTCACGATCTTGCCGCGATGCTTATGCGCCTTCTGCCGCACCCAATGCACGACGGGGCGGAAAATTTTGAATCGGGCAAGAAAATCCAGAACCTTTGGGATAAAAAGCAGGATGAAGGGCACGGGAAGCATATTGCCGATGACGGCGCAAAGATAATTCCAATAAAAGGGAACGCCAAGTGCCGCACCCACGGGGATCGCACCGCGAAGCTCCACGATCGGAAGCATAGAAATCAAAAAAATGTAAACAATATTTTTCATCTATTGACACTTTCCTTGTTTTTATTGCAAATGATTTCCATCAAAGCATATTGATGATCATAAGAGAAGCAAAGGCGAGGCAGATGCCAACGATGCTCTTCCACTTCAGCCTTTCTCCGAAAAAGACGGCGGCCATCAGCGTTGAAAGCACGAGGGCGGCGCCCTGCGTTACGGGATATAGGATCGCCGCATCGAGATAGAGAGCGGCATAGGTTTTGAAAAGCGAATTGAGGAAGAGGCAAACCGCCATAATGGGAATATAGAAGAGGATATATTTGATCCTGCCGCTCCGCTCCTCGGAGGCAGGGCTCTTCTTCTGCGCAAAATAGAAGGCCGCAAGCGTTACCGCCGCAAAAACATAGGTATAGAAATTGAAGACCTCGATCGGCGTTCCCGCCGCGGTTTTCACGAAGATCTTCTGCGAGAAATCCGCAAAGCCATTGGCAAGACCGCTCACGCAAAGGAGCAGGATCGCAGGGAGGGTGAGGCGGGATTTGATCGAATTATTATAGGAGCAAAGGAAGGAAACCGCCACGAGCAGAACCGCAAAGCCAACCCATTGATTCCAGCGAAGCTCCTCTCCGAAGAAAAGGCAGCTTCCCGCAATCGGCACGACCATACCAAGCATCAGGAATACGTCGACGAGCATATATGCGCCCTTGCGCACGCAAAGCAGCCAGCTGACGACGAAGAGCGAGGTGCCAACGCCGGAAAGCGCCGTGATACCGATCACCGCAGGCGAAACCGCAAGCGAAGAAAGGCCGGAGGAGAAAAGCACCACAAAAAATCCGATCAGAATGCAGATGCCCATCCGCACCATATTGGCAAAGGCCGCATCCTTCACCTCGGCAACGAAGCCGCTCGTTTTCTTTCCGCAAAAGCCCTTGACGACGCCCGATGCAAGCGCCAAGGCAACAAACACATATCCTATCATTTTTCTTTATCCTTTATAAAGCTTCGCTCTCGTGCAGGATAACGCCGCTTTTTTTCAGCTTTTGCTGTAAAAGCGCAATATCCAGCGCAGAAAAATCATCCGAGATCGCGGCCGCAAGTCCCGCCGCCTGTCCCGTCACGGCACAGCAGGGGATCACGCGCATCACGTCCCAGAGCCGATCGTCCACCGAGGTGCACCGCCCCGCCACCGCGAGATTTTTGATCTCACGCGAAATGAGCGTTCCAAAGGGAACCTCCCAGATGGGGCCGCGCTTTTTCCAGTTTGAAACCATACCGATAGAGTCCTCAAAGCGCGTATGCATCTCGTTATAGGTCAGCGTATACGCACCGGCGATCCTTCTCGTCATACGGATTTGCGGGATCGTCGGAACCGTCGCCAATACGGCAGAGGGATCCTTCTCTCTGTGCGCGAGGAGGTTCTCCAGCATCTTTTCGTGAGAAAGTGCCATCATTTCCGAAAGCTCCTCCCCCGAAAGGCCGTCAAAGCGGCGATCGATCAGCGGCAAATTTTCCCTGCCCGTGCGCTCCTCCTCGGGAACGTCCGCATAGCCGTGCATGCGAAGGCGATAGCCCTCGGCGTCCGCAAAATAGCTCCAGGCGGCGAGCACATTGCCGCGCTCATACTGCGCGCAGGAGGCGCCCGAGAAATGCGCAATATCGCAATCGCCCGTGGCATCCACAACGCTCTTTATGAAATACTGCGTTTGTCCCGACTTGTTTTCCACGAAAAGGCTCTCGATTTTTCCGTCCTTCACCGCAGTATCCACGACATAACTGCCGTACATAATTTTCACTCCCTCGGAGAGGAGCAGCTGCTCCGCGAGGATCGCGAAAATCTGCGGATTGTATTGCACCTCGAAGCGCGGATCCTTTTCCGTTCTCGTGCCGACGCCATCCAGCCAATTGGTGGGATACCGATCCTCCGCGCCGTATTTTATCGAGAGGCGGAAAAGCTCCTCGGCAATACCAAAGGAAACCTGATGGCCGCATCCGTCGCAAAGCGGCAGATAGATCGTCACAAGCCCTGCCGTGCCGAGACCGCCGAGCATATATTCCTTTTCGAAGAGAACGACACGCGCGCCCTCTCTCGCCGCGCAAAGCGCCGCGCTGATGCCTGCAAAGCCACCGCCGCAAACGGCGACCTCGTATTCGCGGTTTTCAAAATATTTCTTCATCCTTTTTCCTCCACAGCGTCAAAGGGCATACCGATACCACAGATACTATTCTAACACACTTTTTTTGACTTCGCAATAAATATTTTGCTCTGTTTTCTTCATTTTTCTGCTGAAAGATCAGCCGAAGACCTCTGCCGCCGCGATCACGGAAAGAAGATCTCCGTTTACACGGTCACGCCCGTAGGCATCGAAAAAGCGATCACAGTATGCATCCGTGCCAAGATTGAAGACGAGCGTCCAAGCACCCCAGAAAAGATCGATATGCCTGTCACCGATGCCGCCGTTGCCGATATCGATAAAGGAAGAAACCTTGAAATCCTTCAGCATTATATTCGGCAGGCAATAATCGCCGTGGAGGAGCACCTCGTTTTTCAGAAGCCCGCGCCCCTCCGAGAGCACGGCGCGCGCCTCCTCGGCCGATGCATAGCGATATTTTCCGAGAAATAATTCGGCATCAAATTTCCCCATGGCAAAGCCCTTATCCGCCAAAGCGAGATATTCCCCCATCCGATCCCGAACGGGGCAATCGGGCGCTTCGGTTTCGTGCAGGGCGCGAAGCGCCTCTCCCATCACGGAGGAAAGCCGCTTCGGATCGGCAAGATGCTGAGGATGCGTTCCGTCCTCGCCCTCGGCGCACGCAGTGAGAAGAAGATCTCTTTCGCCGCTTTCATAAAAGAGCACCTCGGGGGCAAGCCCCTTCTTATGAAAATATGCGTAAAGCTCGGCTTCGCGCGCAAGGCTTCCCCGCGCGGCCGTTTTCAGAAAATAGCCGCCGCCCTGCTCGAGGTAATAAACCCTTGCCTCGGGCGAGCAGGAGGAATCATAAATTTTTGCATTTTTCAGCACCCCCTCAATTTCCTTCGGCGGAAGAAACGGGAGGGCGGAAAGCTCCGTTCTTTTCATATTATTCCGTTCTTTTGAAAACTATTGTTTGTATTTTTTACCTTATCGGCGCCTGCGGCGCGAAGATCCGTATTTCTTCGTAAGCTCAGATATAATCCCGAAGGGGATATAAAGAATTGCCAAAAGACAGCAACCCGGCGATACGGGTGACGAGCTTCTCTTCATAAAAACTCCTTATTTTTCGATTGCGCCAAAGACCTCATAGAAGATCTCGCCGCGAAGCACGGCCTTCTGCACGGCGGCGGCAAGGCTCGATGCGGGATGGCGGTGGCGCAGATTCAGTCTCGTTGTATCCCAAGTGAAAATATAGCGCAAAAGCTCAAGCGAAGGCTCCCTTTCCACCGCCGTGAAGAGCGAAGCAAAGGCAAGAATGCCGCTTTGCTCGGGCAAATACTTCTTCAGCGTTTCGTCCAGAAGCCAAGAATGCGTGGTGAAGCATTTATAATCGTAGTCGGGAAAATGCTCCCCAAAGAAGGCGCGCGCCATATCCAGCGAGGCAAGCGCGCTTTCCCTCGTCAGGCTCTCGCCCGCAGGGATATGCACCTCCAGAATGGGGTCTCCCTGCTTGATGCCGAGGTGGGGAATATCGTGTGCCGCTTCGCCCTTGCAGTATTGCAGGCGGCCAAGGCGGAAAATTTTCGCTCCAAGATGGCGCGAAAGCCAAGAAAGCTCGCCAAGATAAAGCCTTCCCTTCACGTTCGACCATTCCACCGTCCAGCGCACGAGATCGGCAAGCGTTGCATCCATCACAGCCTCGGGCAAGCCGAGTGCTTCATATTTTTCCTTCGTCCTTTCACAAAGATAGAGATAGGAGATCAGGTTTCTCTCGCCATCCTCCGATGCCTTGTTATAGCCCGCAAGCGTGATCGCATCCGAAACGGGGGTGCGCGAAAGCGCGGCGGCGAAGGCCGCATCGTATTCCTTCGGGAAGCCGAGACGGCGATACCACCTCTCCGCAATCTCCGAAACGGCGGGACTCGCGGCCGACCAAGCGTGCGAATCATCCGTCACGGGCGGCTCGATTTCAACGACCTCCTCGGTTTTTCCGAGAAAGCGCAGAAGATTTTTTTCATAAAGCTTTTCGCGGTAAGCGAGGCTGATGCCGAGCTCATCCATAATGGCGCCGTCCGTTGCCAGCCAATCCGCCGCCCACCTTTCGCTCCAGCTATGTGCACTGCTGTCCAGGCCGAACATCACATTGTCGCCCACATTGTAGCCGAGGGTATAGAGCTTTTCAAAAAGCTCCTTGCGGTAGATCTTCGGCGTTCCCGGGGTGATGTCAAAAAACATTTCCACGCACTTTCCCTGCGTGCGCGCGTTCAGAAACTTGCCGTACATCGCAATGCATTCGTCGATCCAAGGCCAGGAGCAATGCCCCATCGAGAAGCGGATGCCCTCAATGTCAAGCAGAGCCTCAAAATTCAAGGGGCGGTTATATGCGGAGGAAACCCTTCCGTCCCAGAGAATGCCCGAATGGAAGATCACGGGCTTTCCGAGCGAGGCGATCCTTCGCAGAAGCGCCATCGGCTTCTTTTCGTAAATGAAATAATCCGCGCAGATCATCTTGAAGGCAACGATACCCGCCTTCGCGGCAATCTCCACCTTGGAAAGAATATCCTTTTCCTCGGGATGCACCCAAAGCACGGGAAAAATCCGATCCTCATATCCGCGGCACCAGCCAAGCACCTCGGCAAGTCGCTGTTCAAAATCCAAGCCGCGGCAACCCCCGATTTCCATCCCCTGCTCCTTCGGCGGCGTTGAAAAAACGCAACCGCCGAAAACACCCGCCTTCGCAAAGGCTTCAAGCAAGGCCCTCGGGTTCGGCTCTGTATTCTCCGCGTGAATATGCATATCGAAAATTTTCATATTGCCTCCGCTATGTAAACAACCATTTGCTTTATATCAGAATCCGATGTTTTTATCCGAATATTTCTCGGGAGAGAAGTTTTCAATCTTCACGTCCTTTGCGGCAATTCCGAGCTGCTCACAGATCACGGCAAGCACCTTCCCGCCGATCGCCTCCGTGCCGCCGTCCGTATAGAAATGAACGAAATCCGAATGGTATTCAAGCGGAAGTGCGGCGGTAAGCGCATAAAGATCGTTGATCACCGTGTCGGTGCCCGCAAGCGCGGAAACGGCGATGGCGTTATATTCCTCGATCGTGCTGTTGTGGCGATAAAAATCCTTGGAGGCAATCGCCTCGTTTACGGAGGTGGAGGTCGCAAAAACGATCTTCGCCTTGGGATAGAGCATACGCAGGCGGCGATGGATGCGAGGGATCACGTTGGCATAATAGTCCTTCGTTGTCAGCGGCTCGTCGCCGTAAAGCTCCAGAACGTCCCAAAGACCCGCATTCCAATGCACGAGATCCACGTCACCGTCCACGCCGAATTCATTCTTCCAAGTCTCGGCATAGCGGAGCACGTACTCGGCAAAGCGGCAGTTTTCTCCCGGATAATATACCTCAGCAACCTCCGAAAGCGCCTCCTTCACATACTTATCATAGCCCATACGGATGGAATCGCCCATCAAAACAATCTTTTTCTTTTCCATTTTTTTCTTCCTTATATGTTTTTGAATTGACTTGCAAAATGCAGCTTTGCGTTGTTATAGAGAATATTTTCCTTATCGCGGTCGCTGATACGGGCGTATTCAATGCGCCCCCTCTGGAAGCCGGCAGAATAGGTATCCGTGCCGAAGAAGATCTTCTCTGCGCCCGCGTGCTCCACGGTGTATTCGATCACGTTGTTCTGGCGCGAATCCCCCCCCGAGGTGTCCGCATAGATATTCCCGTGCTTGGCCGCGCGGATGACCTCGGCGTAAGCCGCCGAATGGATATGCGCAATGATCAGATTCATATTCGGATAGCGATCCGCAAAGCGCGGCATTTCAAGAACCTTATCGGGATGCATCAAAACGAAGCATCCAAGCTCGTTTGCAAAGGAAAATATCTTGTCGGCATATTCGCATATATCGTACTTATGGCAGGCGGGATGGATCTTGATGCCGAGCACCTTCGGCCCTCGGATCATTTTCTCGATCTGCTCAAAAAGCTTCTCCTGCCGCGGATCCAGCACCAGCCATTGATACACGCGCGCATCCTCGGCCACTTGCCTTGCCAGAAGCTCGTTTTGCTCGTAGATCTCCTCGGTATGCAAAACGGCGCTGTAATAGGAAAATCCGCCGGCGGAAATTCCCGCGGATTTGTATTCCTCCATCATAAAAGGAAAATTCCGCTTATGCATCGCCGTTTCGGCAACATCCAAAGGGGAATTCGAATTGCAATGCGTGTGTAAATCAATGATTTTCATTATTTTACCTCCCAAACAGGAATATCCTTCAGCTTGCTCCAGATAAATTTGCCCATATTTTTTCCGCCAAGCTCGTTCAGATGAATATTATCGACCTGGTATTCCTTCGCCTTCACGCGCGCATAACCAAAGCCCGCCTCGCAGAAAACATTGATCACGGGAACGCCGTTGAGATGCGCCACGCGCTCGATCGTCTCCGCGAATTCAAACTGCGTGATTCCGCGCTTCTCGCTCGGCACCTCGGGAGATTTATCGTTTGAGCCGATCATAATGATAACAACGATCTGCGCCTTCGTATTCTCCTGCAAATAGCGAATGCATTGATTGAAACAGCCGCAGAAGGATTCGTCATCCGTATCGTAAATATTGCCAACGGTTGCGCCCTCGTTAGGAAGCACCTCCAGCGTGATCAGATCGGCCTTTTCCTTGCCGTCCTCAAGGTTCATCACGGCGCGCTTATTGTTGCCCTTTCCGTAGCCGTCGGGCGTCAGCGATCCGCCGCCGATTCCCTTATTCACGACCTTCATCCCCGAAAGCTTTTCCACGACGGGAACGAATTTTCCTTGCGCAACACTCGTCATCGAGGTTCCGTATGCATACCAAAGTTTACCTTTCCAATGGTTTCTCATTTTCTTTTCTCCTTTTTTCACCAAATGAATGGAAGTAATCTATATTTGACCTTTGTTTTATATTCTCTGTAACCGTCAAGCCCCTCGGTCAGCACCTTTTCCTCATTTATGATTCGAAAAACGATCATCACGGGATAGAGGGCAAAAACCAAAACGCCCCAAAGCGAGCCGAGAATCAGCGGAAG
>JAZTWU010000183.1:0-26685 GCA_045636085.1 Eubacteriales bacterium | reverse complement strand
AACAGAATCGTTATGTGTCCCATGGGCGGCACCTCACTTTTCGGCTGGTTTGAGCTCGGCGGCTGTCATTTTGACAAGGAAGCAGCAAAACTCTTTATTGAACGAGCAAATAATAACGTAGGTCTTATCATACCCGGTATTGCTCCCATAAAGAGCACCTTTATGGGTCAGTGGTTACACCAGAACAAGAAGATGTTCGCTGAGCTTAAGGAGTTTATGAAAGAGATACACAAGACGGGGGCAAAGCTCTTTGTGCAGATCACCGCAGGTATGGGCCGCTCCTGGGCTATTCCCACTCCCCTGGTAATGCTCCATAATATGCCGGTGGTACGGGATCTTATCAAGCCGATAATTAATATTCCCTATCAGAGTGCATCTCCCAGCGAGCTCCCCTCCCGTTGGTCGGACAAGGTAAAGTGCCGTGCCATTACGGTAAAGGAAATAGAGGAGATAGTAGAGGCTTTTGCTAAGACTGCTCTTCTCTGTAAGGAGGCAGGAGTAGACGGTGTTGAGGTACACGCGGTACACGAGGGCTATCTTCTCGATCAGTTCACCCTTGAATATACCAACAAGCGTACCGACAAGTACGGCGGATCCTTTGAGAACAGATACCGCTTTGCCACCGATATTGTCAAGGCTATAAAGGATCGCTGCGGAAAGGATTATCCCGTTTCGCTCAGATATTCCGTTGAGTCAAAGGTCAAGGACTTTTGCGTAGGTGCCCTTCCCGGTGAGGAGTATACCGAGATCGGACGCGATATGGAGGAAAGTGAAAAGGCGGCTAAGTACCTTGAGGAAGCCGGCTACGATATGCTCAACGCCGACAACGGAACCTATGACTCCTGGTATTGGGCACATCCCCCGATGTATATGCCCGAAAACTGCAATCTCGACGATGTGGCGCACATCAAGAAGTTCGTTTCCATCCCCGTGGTCTGCGCGGGCAGAATGGATCCCGCCGTGGGCGCAGAGGCGATCGCGGAGGGAAGAATCGACGCAATGGGCGTTGCCCGCCAGTTCCTCACGGATCCCGAGTGGGTAACGAAGCTGATCGAGGATCGCCTCGAGGACATCAAGCCCTGCATCTGCTGCCATAGCGGCTGCTTCAACTTCTCCTCCTCTAAGGGACACGCAAACACCCAGGATCTCACGGACACGATGGGACTTGCGCGTTGCGCCCTGAACCCCGAAACGATGCAGTCGAAAAAATACAGCATCACACCCGCAAAGAAGCAAAAGAAGATCGCCGTGATCGGCGGCGGCATCGGCGGTATGGAGGCGGGTCTCGTCTGGGCCAAGCGCGGCCCCCACGTAACGCTCTATGAGAAGACCGATGCGCTCGGCGGCGTATTTATCGCGGCGGCAGCCCCCTCCTTCAAGGAAAAGGATCGCGCGCTGATCGCCTGGTATATCCGCGAGCTTGCAAAGCATCCCTCCATCAAGGTGGAAATGAATTGCGAGATCAAGGATATAAATGCAATCGAAGCCGACGAGATCATCGTTGCAACGGGAGCTAAGGCAAAGAGAATTCCCCTTCCCGGCGCAGAAACCGCCGTGGAGGCCATCGACGTGCTGCTCGGCAAATGCGAGGTCGGCGAGAAGGTCACGATCATCGGCGGCGGACTCACGGGCTGCGAAATCGCATACGAGCTCTATCTGCAGGGCAAAAAGCCGACCATCGTCGAAATGCAGGACGACCTCATCACCGGCAAGGGCATCTGCCTTGCCAATACGAGCTACCTGCGCGATTTCTTCAAGACAAACAAGGTGCCCGTGCTTCTTGAAACCTCTGTTTCTGCCATTGAGGACGGCAAGGTGATCGTGAAGGGCAAGGATGGCACCGTGAAGGAAATCGAGAGCGATAGCGTCGTTCTTTCCGTCGGCTATACCCCCGCTCCCCTCGCAAAGAAAAAATCCCACGTTCACGTCATCGGCGATGCCGATAAGGTCGGCAACCTGCGCACCGTTATCTGGGGCGCTTGGGATGTATGTATGAAGCTGTAAATCTGAAAGGAGAAAGCTATGCTCTTAACCAAAGAACAAGAGGCCATTCTGAATGGCGAAAAGGGCGAAACTCTCGCCAAGGTTATGAAAACGCTCGTGATGTACGGTGATGCCTTTGAGGCAGAAAAGCTCGTTCCCATCACCTCGCAGTATAACCACCTCGTGACCTCCTTCGGTCTCAAGGTTATGTCCCCCGTTTATGACCTTATGCAAACACTTCTTGACGCAGGCGTCGCTTCCGGACAGAAATTCTCCGTGGATCCCCGTCCCATCGACAAGAACGTTCCCGCAAACTTTTTGCAGAATCTCGTATTCAATAAGTTTATGTATTGCAAGCAGGACTTCTATGAGCAGCAGCTTGAGAAGCTCGGCCTGATGGATAAAAACGCCTTCTCCTGCACCTGCTATATGGACGAGGTCGGAAACAAGCCGAAGAAGGGCGACGTGCTCTCCTGGGCGGAATCCAGCGCCGTCGTTTACGCAAACTCGGTGCTCGGCGCAAGATGCAACCGCAATTCGGGCATTATCGATATTATGGGCTCGATCGTCGGCTTCGTTCCCTATTTCGGTCTTCTGACCGACGAGGGCAGAAAAGCCACCTGGATCGTGCGCGTGAAGACCTCTAAGAAGCCCGAGGCACAGCTTCTCGGCTCCGCCATCGGTATGAAGGTGATGGAGGATGTTCCTTATATCTACGGGCTCTCCGAATATATCGGCACCGAGCTTGACGATGCAACCTGCGCCTACCTTAAGGACTTCGGTGCGGCACCCGCCTCCAACGGCGCCGTTGGCCTCTATCATATCGATGGGCTGACGCCCGAGGCCAAGGAGCTTGGCGATTCCCTGATCGCAGAGGGCGCAAGGGAATACATCATCGACGATGCCGAGCTCGCAAGAGTACAGGCCGAGTATCCCGTGATCTGGAAGAACCCCGATGCGAAGCCGAAGCTCTGCTTCATCGGTTGCCCCCACCTCTCTCTTGAGCAGCTCAAGAGCTGGACGGATAATATCGGGGCCGCCCTCAAGGAAAACGGCAGAGAGAAGATCTCGATCCCCACGGTTATGACCGCCGCCCCCGGCGTTCTCGAGACCTTCAATAAAACCGAATACGCAGAAAGACTGAAGAAAACGGGCGTTATCACCTCGTATATCTGCCCCCTGATGTATATGAATAACCCGCTTTGCAAGAAGATGCCCGTCATCACCTCCTCGAATAAGCTTCGCACCTATACGAGCGCAAGATATTACAGAGACGACGAGATCCTCGCGGCCATCACGAAGGGAGGCAAATAAAAATGAAAAAGTTTCAAGGAAGAGTGATCACCCCCGGCACCGTAACCGCCGAGGCGGTCGTTACCACGCAGGGCTTCAATACCCTCGCATCGTTCCAGATGGCGCTCCAGTTCGGCGATAAGCAGGTGAAATGCGGCGACCAGAACAACAAGGAGCTTCACGGCAAGCCCCTGATCGGCAAGGCGCTTTGCCTGCCCCAAACCATCGGCTCCACCACGGGCGGCCTCGTTCTCTATTGCGCCTGCGCAATGCAAAAGAACCCCGCTTGTATGCTCTTCTCGGGTCATATCGATTCCCTTGCCGCCGCAGGCGCCGTTCTCGCGGATGTCTGGGTGGAGGGCGTGACGATGCCCGTCATCGATTCCCTTGGCGACGAGTTTCTTTCCTATGTGAAGGACGGAATGAAGATCACCGTCTGCGAGGACGGAACCGTCGAGGTAGAATAAATCCAAAAAAGGCTTGGCGGCGATGCGCTCTTTGCACCGCCGCCGTGCTTAAAACAGGAGCAAGCGTATGAAAAAGCATCATTTTAAAATCAAGGTCAACTGCTTTCTGCCAAACGATTCCGCCGAAACGGACGGCTTGCAGGATGCAGAGCAGCTCTATGAGGATGAGGGCTTCATCCTCCTGCCGGATCAATATTCCGAAGAGGGCGCGCCCTGCCGCTTGGTAATCAACTGTCACGGTGCGGGCGGAACGGTCACAACCAACGATTCGCAGGTTGAGCATCAGGTGCTGACGCAATATCTCGTTGCCAACGGATACGCCGTTATGGATGTCAACGGTCTGCCGCAGGCGTTCGCCGAAAAAAATGAGATCGATCTGCGCAATAACGTCGGCTCCCCGATCGCCATCCGCAGCTATGTAAAGGCCTATCACTATTGTATGGAGCACTTCAATCTGAAAAGCTCCGTCTTCGTTCACGGCGGTTCTATGGGTGGCATCAGCAGTACCAATCTTGTTCTGAGCGGCTCGATCCCCGTCATTGCGCATAGCGCCTTTTGCCCCGTTCTGGATACCTACAACGAAATGTTTTTGCATCCTTGGATGGAGGATCTTCCCAAAAATGCCCTCGGCCGGATCTATGGCTTCGCACGCGACGAAAAGGGCGAATTCATCTATGATGAAAGCAAGGTCGCGGGATACAATCCCGTCAAAAACGCAAGGGCAAAATTCTATCCCGTCCCCGTGAAATTCTTCCATTGCGTGGACGATGCAGTCGTTTCCTACCCCATCACAAAGCGCTTCATCGAAAGCATCCGTGAAAACGGCGGCAATGCCCATCTCCGCTCCTTCCCCTATGGCAGGCACGAGCCCCAGCTCGTCGGCGCACCCATTGCCGCCCCCTGTGGCAATACCTCCTATTGCGGCACCGAGCTGAAAATCACCCCCGCCGTGGAAGAAACGTTTATCTGGATCCGCAATCTGGATAATTAAAAAAAACGCACAAAATAGTAAAAGAGGATCTGCGCAAAGCACAGATCCTCTTTTTTATCAACAATTCTTTACAAATATGCTCGTAAATCGTGTGCCAAAGCATCCTCGACGGCAATCAGGCGCTTGGCGATGCTTTTTGCGTCCTCGTCTGCGGCCTTGTATTCATTCAGATAGCGCGAAAGCGATTTCACGCCCATATTCGCGCCGTCCACCATCAGATCCGCGATCGTGGAATCCTTCTCGCACATCGCAAGCTTCAGCTCGGTCTTCATCCAGGACATCCCCTTAGCAATGGGATTCGGCGCCTTGCCCTCATCCCCGAAGCGTGAAAGGGCGCGCTCCAGATCCTCCCCGAGCGCCTCGTGCGCCTCCTTGCAATCCGTGAGGATCCTTTTCATTTCTTCTCCCTTTGCGTGCTTTTGCACATCCTCAATCGAGGCAACGCCCATACGGATGCCCGCATCGCATTCACGCAAAAGCCGAATCGTATCCTGTTCAATCATAGCCCGTTCTCCTTTTTCTTTTTTCTTCCCTTCTATCTTATCCCATCCGGGCATTTTTATACGTCCTCGCCCTTGCGCCTCTTCGCTGCGCCCCGTGCATCCGGTGCTTTCATTTTTTTCTCAATGCCCGCCCCGAAAAGAAAAAATCAAGGAAAATCTCCCCCGAGCCTTGACATACGAAAAAAAATATGGTATAATACTAAGGTGAACTGTGGAAATCGGGCGCGTAGTGTGAATGTCTTGTCGCTCCCACTTATTTCAAAAATCAAATATTTCGAGGTGTAGCGCAGTTGGTAGCGCGCCAGTTTCGGGTACTGGAGGCCGCGAGTTCGAGTCCCGCCACTTCGACCAAAAAAAACAGACACCCCCCCGGGTTGTCTGTTTTTTTCTTTTGGCCGAAGCGGTGTCGCCTCGTGCTCGCCTCTGCGCTCCGCGCAGAATGCGAGTTCGATAATCAAGCGAAGCGAGTCTGTAAGCTCGCTTACAAGTGAGCGAGCGCAGAATGCTCCGCAGGCGCTTCGCAAGTGCGAAGTATAGCACGTAGTGCCACCGCAAACGCGGTGAAGCCTGCAAGGAGCATTCCCGCCACTTTTTGTGCTAACCAACGGCGAAGAGCGAGAGAATATTCACCTTTGGTGAATATCCCGCTTTCGTTTTCCCTTACTCATTGTCCGAGGCTACGTGATTTTTTAAAATAATTCAGACCGTCGTGCTTGTTTTTCACGACGGTCTTCTCAAAATACGATTTGTTTTGCGAAAGGATCGGAGCAACTTCTGCCCGCAGTTCTTCAAAGGTTGAGAATTTTTTGCTAAAAAAGTGTTGAACCTCGGCTCTTCTGAGTCTCTTCCACTCTCGTATTTCTCCCTCTTTGAACGAGTGTAATTTATCAAATTTTGTATGACAGTTTGGACACAGTATAACCAGATTTTCAAATGAGTTATCCTGTGTTGAGCAGTAAGCTTCAATATGAGCTTTTTCCATTATATCAGCATCGTTGATAAAGAGCTCCTCTTGACATGCCGGGTTCATGCATCTTCTCATGGCTTCCGAATAAAGCATTCTTTCAACGTTAGCTTCTATCTTAATCCTACTCATTTTGACAATCCTCCGAAAATCTTAAAATTAAACTGAAATTTTATTTGAGCCTGAAATACCTAATGTTCTTTCCGTTGCCCTCGCGTTTGATCTCTCCTTCGGCAACCAACTTGCGAAGCGCACCTTCGATAGAGCTTATGCTAAGTGAAGGACAAAGCTCTCGGATATCTTGCTTTGAAAATCTACCAATCTTATTCATCGTTGCACGGCGAACAGTTTCAAGCGCCGGCAGTTTTGTTTCTACGAGCGCAAACCTATCTTCGAAATCCTTGTAAGCTGCAAGTATCGTGCCAAGCAGATATTTGATAAACGGAACGGCATCCGCATTTCCTTCGTGCCAACCATTCTGCGCTTCGCCGAGTGCATCATAGTACAAATCTTTGTTCTTAGCAATTTTAGCTTCGAGCGATATATATTTTCCAACATAGAAGCCGCTTCTGTAAAGGAGCAAAGTTGTGAGCAATCTGCTCATTCTTCCATTCCCGTCATTGAATGGGTGTATGCAAAGGAAGTCATGAATAAATATCGGGATGGCTATCAACGGCTCTAACTCGTTATTACCGATTACTCGGTTAAACTCGTTACATATACTTTCAAGTGCAGTCGGTGTTTCAAATGGATCGAGAGGAGTGAATAGCGTTCTTGTACTGCCATCGGGATAAGTCGCGCTGATATAATTCTGCACGCTTTTTGTTCTACCTGCCGCAGGGTTGTTCATATGGCTATATAATATTTTGTGGAGCTGCAAAATGTAATTAGGAGTAATCGGGATAGCATCAAAGCTCTCGTGGATAATGTTTAATACATCACGGTAACCTGCAATTTCTTGTTCATCTCTATTCTTAGGCGTAGTTTTATCCTCTACGATTTGCCTGATTCTTGTATTTGTCGTAACGATGCCTTCAATAGCATTGGAACTCTCGGTGCTTTGTACCTTCGCAATTTCTACGAGTTTCTCAAGTTCCTCGGGGCGTTGCTTTAGGTACATCTCCTGCTTTCCAGCTTCTTTGTAAATTGCAGCTATCAGCCCAAGCAATTCGGAATCCCATTTTTGCTCATTGATTTTTGAGTAGTTAAATATTCTCATTACCTTAACCTCTCTTTCTTTCCCTTAAATAATACCACAATATGAGGGAATTGTCAATAGTTTAAGGGGATGTTTCCTTAATATTATTTCAAAAATAAGGGAATCCTAAACGACTAATTTGATATTAGTATAAGTTTTTACAGCCATTTTCTTTGTTTAGTGCTGACTAAATTTTGATGATTGCAAAGTGCTTTTCTTTGTCGTGAGGCTACGTGATTTTCACGGTTGATCTTTGTCTAAGGCTGGTAAGATTTTATCATCGAAAGCTCTTGCTTTTTCTTCGTTTTGGAGTTAAAATACAGCAAACCAAGCGTATATTGCGTGCGTATTTCTTAACACGGGTACGGTTTGTTAATGGGGAGAAAGGCTTTTGACAGCTCTCCGTTTTCTGCTTTTAAGTGTCATTTCGGTTTTGACCACATAGCTGACCAAAACAGGAAATGTTCTATACGGAATAAACGGAACAAACGTTCAAAATGAGACGATTTCTCGGAATATACGGACTATATGTAAATAATAGTGCTCAAAAAACATATTTTTTCGTCTTCGGGTACTGGAGGCCGCGAGTTCGATAATCAAGCGAAGCGAGTCTGTAAGCTCGCTTACAAGTGAGCGAGCGCAGAATGCTCCTCGGTGCGCTCGTCCGAAACGAGCAAGGTGCAAAGCACCAAGCGGAACGCTTGCACCGAAAAGGAGTATTCCCGCCGCCTTGCCCCCGCTTTCGACTAAAGCAGACACCCCCCGGGTTGTCTGCTTTTTGTTGGTCTTAGAATTTCGGTGGGATAAAAGAAAGCCCACTTTCTTTTGCAATAAGAGCGCCCCTATGCTCGTTTGCGAGCCGCTTTCGACTAAGCAAAAAAACAGACGGTTTCCCGTCTGTTTTTTGTTTTTTATTCTGCGGCGATCGCGGTGATCCAATCGGCCTCAAGTATTACGAGCTGATAATAGGAGCCGTTTCCGCCGATATAAACCGCGTAAAACTCCTTGCCCGTGTTGACGCCCTTGGATGCGGTGATGCCTTCGGCCGAGGTGTCCACCAAAAGGTCGGTCCAGTTTTCGCCGAACATTGCCGTCATAACGTCATCGCGAAGCGTGATTCTTCTGGTGCTGTCAACCTTGTAGTCGGTACCGTCGGCATTGTTATGAATTCGGTAATTCAGAACCGGATCCGTGCCGCTATACATCTGCATAAAGACGTCGCCACTGATCTTCACATAGGTATAGGTCGCACGGCTATCCTTGAAGAAATTCTTCATTTGCGTCCATGTGGAAAGCGTTGTCACATTATCCAGGTCGTATGTCACCTCATCCAGATGATAGGCGATCGTGCTTGCCTTCGTTCCGTTTTCGGAGGAGAAGGAGAGATAAAGCTTTGATTTATAAGAGGTGGAGCTTGAGCTATCCTTCTTAACGGTGCACTTAATGTTGATCACGTCGCCCTTCGCATATCCGTAAAGGTTTTCCAGCGTGCCGTAGGACTTGGGAATATCGCGCACCGCCATAATATCATCCGTTTCAAGATCCTTGATAAGGAGCTCCATATCGTTGCTCTTGCCCTCGTGCGCAACACCGACAACGATGCCCTCCACGTTGAGAGCCGTGCCGACACCTTTTTTCCTTGCATCGCTCACGCTCGTTAAGAAGAGCGCGTCGCTCACCGTAACGTCAAAGCTCTTCTCAAGATCTCCAAAGCTTACCGTAACGGTCTTGGATGCCTTCGTGATCTTCTGCACGGAAAGCACGAAATTCACGAGAGCTTTCTTCTCACCGCCGGACAAAACTGCGCTGACAACCATGCCCGAAGGATCAAAATCCTCTCCGTCCTTATATTCCATCTTCGTGGGATAGGAGGTGATTTCGATTTCGGAAACGGTCACCTCAGGCGCCTCGGTCACCATAGAAGGTCTCAATACGGCGTATCTGTCATATCCGAGAAGGGATATGATTTTGTTAACGCCCGCGGTATAAATATCGTCGCCGATTTCAAGCAGCTTGCATACGCCGCCCTCCACGGTCACGAGCGTATGATTTCCGGCATAAAGATACACCGTACTGCCCTTCGTTCCCTTGCTCGTATCCGTATTATCCCAATCCGCAACGATGATATCTCCGACAGAGAGATGCGCCTCCATAGGAAGCCTTGTCTTTTCATTTTCGGAGGGGAGATAGAGCCAGCCGTATCTGATATTCAAACCGCCGTACATATTGGGCACGAGCATCTTGGAAAGCTCGGTATCGGTGCGGCAGGTTCTGCCCGCCGTATCGATGAGCTGATCCAGAATAGCCCCTGCCGTTTCCTCCTCGAAGAGATCCATATCAAACGCGCCGTAAACCGCCTTAATAAGCGCGATCGTGTCCGCGAACGCATCGGATCCGTTGTAAGAAACCGCCATATCGGCGATAAGGGCCTGCTGGGAAGCGCTATAGCAGGAAACCGTATGCGTGATCGAGCCGAGCTTGATCTTGGATACGTAGGTCTGATTGCTCACGATGCGCGCGCCGGGCGTCGAAGCCGTAATCTTCACCGTGTAGTTTATTTTCACGGTGGATTTTTTTGCAACCGAAACCGTCCATTCCAGCACGTTGCCGTTGACCGTTCCCTCCGCATCGCAGGAAACGAATTCCACGCCAACGGGCAGAACGTCCTTCACGACGATACCGGAATAGTTGTTCGAGGAGGTATTCTGAAGGGTGATTGTGTAAGTGAGAAGCGAACCGCTCTTAACCGAGGAGTTTTCACATACGGATGCGGTCTTCTCCATCGACATTCCCGCAATCGCCATACGCGAAACGGTCTTTTCGGTCGGCACAAGGCCGCGAACCATAGGTCGGATGATTCCGAAGCTGTATACGGAATCGGAATCCGTTGCCTTGAATATATAGCGGCTGCTCGATTGCTCTCTGAAGATATTATCGAAGGAGATCGTGCCGATCGTTCCGCCGCTGGTGATCTCGGAGGCCCTGCTGTCGTAGGACAAGGCGGGATTCTTCGTATTCACCTCGTAAGAGCCTGCACCCGCGCAATGGATGAACGTATCGTTTCCGAGATACATATACACGTGACCTGCGGTGCCGGAGGTTTTACCGTGTCTGTACGTCAAAACGTCGCCCACCTGCAAATTCGCATAGATGCTGTCCGCAAGCGCCTCTCTGTCCGCCACAGCGGGATAATCCTGCGGAACCCAATATCCAACCACATCCTCGCTCGATTGATTGTCTCTTGCATACGCATCGTAGTTCACCGTCGAGGGAGAAATGCCCGAGACACCCGAAGCGATTTCATACGGCAAAACGTTAACGCCGAACGCCTCGCGGTAAATCGAGTTTACAAAGCTACTGCAATCAAGGAAAATAGTGCGCTGTGCGGTCGCATCCTCAGGCGTGGAATATATACTGCGTCGCGCGTTCAGCTGGTCATAGGGAATCTGTGCGCCCTGTCGGTCATAAGCATAAGCGATCTCGATAACGACGGATTCGAGCGGCGTTATGCATCCCTTGTTGTCGCAAAGGTAGTCACGGTCGGTATCCTCGTGGTCAGCCTTCGCCGCAATTGCAATGCAGGTGCAACGGTCGCACATATGGCCCGTTTTGCAATTTCCGTCATCCTCCGCCGTGTGCGAAGCATAGGCGGCAACCACATCCGCCGTGCAGCTTCTGCACTTGACGGCGGTCGTGCAGTCGCCGTCGTCCGCGCCTGCAATATGAGAGGCATTTCCCGAGGCGGCAATCTTGTCGCAGCTTTTGCATTTGATCGCCGTGGTGCAGTCGCCGTCGTCCTCTTCTGCCTCGTGGGCGGACTTCGCCGAGGTAACAACGACATCGCAGCTTTTGCACTTCACCGCCGTCGTGCAGTCGCCGTCGTCCTCGCCTGCCTCGTGAGAAGCCGCGCCGGGCGTCATAACAACATCGCAATTTTTGCATCTGATCGCTGTCGTGCAATCTCCGTCATCCGCACCTGCAATATGAGATGCATTCGCCGCGATGACGATCTTATCACAGTCGCGGCATTTGATCGCCGTCGTGCAATCTCCGTCATCCGCTTCAGCGGTATGCTCTGCCTTAGCCGTGACGGCAATCTGATCGCAGTTTTTGCAGTTGATGGCAGTCGTGCAGTCGCCGTCGTCCTCGCCTGCCTCGTGAGAAGCCGCGCCGGGCGTCATAACAACATCGCAATTTTTACACCTGATCGCCGTCGTGCAATCTCCGTCGTCCGCTTCGGGAATGTGAGATGCATTCGCCGCGATGACGGTCTGATCACAATCGCGGCACTTGATCGCCGTGGTGCAGTCGCCGTCGTCCGCATCGGGAATATGAGACGCATTGGCCGGGACGGCAATCTTATCACAGTTCTTGCACCGAATGGCGGTCAGGCAGTCTCCGTCGTCCTCGTCCGCCTCGTGAGAGGGTGCGGCAGGGATTGCGGCCGCATCGCAGTTCTTGCATTTCACCGCCGTGGTGCAATCTCCGTCATCCTCGCCCGCCTCGTGGGAAGGCGCACCGAGCTCCTTAACGGTATCACAGCTTTTGCATTTGATGTCGGTCGTGCAATCGCCGTCATCGGCATCGGCAATATGCTCCGTCTTGGCCGAAACGGCAATCTTATCACAGCGCTTGCACTTTATGGCGGTCAGGCAGTTGCCGTCGTCCGCCCCTGCCTCGTGCTCGGCCGCGGCAGGTATTGCGGCCATATCGCAGTTCTTGCATTTCACAGCCGTCGTGCAGTCTCCATCGTCCGCTTCGGCAATATGAGCGGCCTTTCCCGGGGCGGCAATTCTGTCGCAATCGCGGCACTTGATCGCCGTCGTGCAATCTCCGTCATCCGCACCGGCAATATGCTCTGCCTTGGCCGCAATGGCAATCTGTTCGCAGTTTTTGCATTTCACGGCGGTCGTGCAGTCTCCGTCGTCCTCGCCCGCCTCGTGAGAAAGTGCGGCAATGACAGCGGTATTGCAGTTCTTGCATTTCACAGCGGTCGTGCAATCTCCGTCGTCCTCATCCGCCTCGTGGGAAAGGGCGCCGGAAATCATAACGACCTCGCATTCCTTGCATTTTACATCCGTCGTGCAATCGCCGTCGTCCGCTTCGGCAATATGCTCTGCCTTACCCGGGGCGGCAATCTGATCACAATTCTTGCACTTGACTGCGGTCGTGCAATCGCCGTCATCCCCGTCAGCCTCGTGCTCGGCCGCGGCGGGCGTCACAACCGCATCGCAATTCTTGCATTTCACCGCCGTCGTGCAGTCTCCGTCATCCGCACGGGGCGTGTGACTATCGGTCAGCACTCTCGTCTGACCGCATTGATTACAGGTCGCATCACAAGCGTTATCGTATGTATGCATACAGCCAAGATCGCATCCAATCAGCGCAACCATCGAGACCATAATCAGCATACAAAAGAGCAAAATTCGCTTCATTACACTGTGCCTCCAAAATGTTTTAAATTCGTTTCGCACGCTCATTATAACACGCCACACGCGAGTTTTCAAGGCGCGCGCGTTTTTTTTGCAATTTGAGAGAAAAAGCAAGCACCGCTTGCGAGGGAGAAGCTTTGCAAAAAAAGCAGAGGTGCTCTAATTTGCACCTCTGCTTTCAAATCGGAGAAAACGGGATCTTTTATTTTAAGAGAGCCTCGGCAATTGCCTTGGCCGCCGTTTTTCCCGCGCCCATAGCCGAAATAACCGTAGCCGCTCCCGTCACGGCATCGCCGCCGGCATATACGGCATTTCTCGAGGTCAGACCGTCCTCATTGACAACGATGCCGCCCCAGCGGTTTACCTCAAGCCCCTCGGTGGTGGACTTGATCAGGGGGTTGGGCGAGGTTCCGATCGACATAATCACGGTGTCCACCTCAATGGTGAACTCGCTTCCCTCCACAACGACGGGGCGCCTTCTTCCGCGCTCGTCGGGCTCGCCAAGCTCCATTCTCACGCAGGTCATTGCGCGCACAAAGCCGTTTTTGGGATCTCTTGCATTTTCGGGATTCTGATAGCCGAGGATCTGCGTGGGATTACAAAGCAGACGGAATTCAATTCCCTCCTCCTCTGCGTGCTCCACCTCCTCACGCCTTGCGGGAAGCTCCTCCATCGAGCGGCGGTATACAATATAAACCTTCTCTGCGCCAAGCCTGAGCGCGGTTCTCGCCGCATCCATTGCAACGTTTCCGCCGCCGACAACGGCCACCTTGCCGCCCTTCATAATCGGCGTTTCCGGATCTGCGAGATAGGATTTCATCAGATTGCTTCTGGTGAGAAACTCATTGGCGGAATAAACGCCGCAAAGTGCCTCGCCGGGAATACCCATAAAGTTCGGAAGACCTGCACCCGAGCCAACGAAAACGGCCTCATAGCCCATTTCAAAAAGCTCGTCGATCGTCAGGGTCTTGCCGATAACTACGTTGGTCTCGATCCGAACGCCGAGCTTCTTCAGCGTTTCCACCTCCTTGGCGACGATCGCCTTGGGAAGACGGAACTCGGGAATACCGTAAACGAGAACGCCGCCCGCCGTGTGAAGTGCCTCAAAAACCGTTACCTCAAAGCCTGCCTTGGCAAGATCGCCCGCGCAGGTGAGGCCCGAAGGACCGGAGCCGACGATGGCAACCCTATGGCCGTTGCTTTCGGGCTTTTCGGGATCCTCGGTGCAGAAGGTATTGTGCCAATCCGCGACGAAGCGCTCCAATCGGCCGATGCCAACGCTCTCGCCCTTGACTGCGCGCACGCATTTTGATTCACACTGCGTTTCCTGCGGACAAACTCTTCCGCAAACCGCAGGAAGAGAGGAGGATTTCGTGATGATCTGATAAGCGCCCTCAAAGTCGCCCTCTTTGATCTTGGAAATGAATGCGGGGATATGGATTTTAACGGGGCATCCCTCCACGCAGGGCATATTCTTGCAATTCAGGCATCGGTTTGCCTCGTCAATCGCCTGCGCCTCGGTGTAGCCCAGAGCAACCTCGTCAAAATTTCTCGCTCTCACCCTCGCATCCTGCGTGGGCATCCCGTTTCTTTTCGGGCTCATATTCGCCTTTGCCATCTCACCTTGCCTCCTTTGCGAAAAGATTGCAGGTCTGCTCGTGCTTATGGCGCTCAAAGGCGCCGTACATTCTGCCGCGCGCCATCGCCTCGTCAAAATCGACCTCATAGCCGTTGAAATCGGGGCCGTCCACGCAGGCAAAGCGCGTCACTCTCTTGCCGTCCACATTGAGCGTCAGTCGGCAACCGCCGCACATACCCGTGCCGTCAATCATAATGGGGTTCATCGAGACCGTCACGGGCACCGCAAAGGGGCGCGCCGTCTCCACCACGAATTTCATCATAATCAGCGGGCCGATCGTGATGATCATATCAAATTTTTCTCCGCCCTCAAGCATTTCCTTCAGCGGTGCGGTTACATTGCCCCTTTCGCCGTAGGAGCCGTCGTCGGTCATAATACGGAGCGTATCCGAGCAGGCTCTGAATTCCTCCTCAAGGATCAGGAGATCTTTATTTCTGAAGCCGATGATGCTCGTGACCTCAGCCCCCATTTCGTGCAAGGCCTCGGCAATGGGCATCGCGATCGCACAGCCAACGCCGCCGCCAACGATGCAAACCCTCTTCAGCCCATCAAGATGCGTGGCAACGCCGAGCGGGCCGACGAAATCCGCAAGAAACTCGCCTGCCTCCTTGTGCGCAAGCTTCTGTGTGGTTGCACCAACGATCTGGTATATAATCTTCACGGTTCCGTCCTTTGGATTCACGCCCGCAACGGTCAGCGGAATTCTCTCGCCTTCCTCGTCCACGCGCAGAATGATAAACTGCCCGGGCTTTGCCTTATTTGCCACGAGCGGTGCCTCAACCTGAAGCTGAACAACCGTGGGATTAAGCACTTTTTTGTCAATGATTCTATACATTTCGTCCTCCAATGATAAAAACAGAGTGCACCGATGCGATCCGCCGACCGCCTCCGTGCGATTCAAAACCTTTTAAAACGCGCGACCGAGAATGCGCGTGCCCTTCCAAAAACGCCGCAAAAAAACGCCAAAGCACCGCTTTTTTTGCCCCGAAGGCAAAGAAAAAAGCAAAAAGCGCGCTCGGATTTTTGCGCCGCTTGCGCCTTTGTTTTTTATAATAGTATCATATATTTTCAAAAAGTGCAAGAGAAAAGACGATAAAACCGAGAAAAATTAAAAATGCAAGGCTCGGCCGATACAAAAAACGGAAGGAGCCGAAGCATTCCTTCCGTTTTTATTCACTTATGCCGATCGGCACCCATCGGGAGCCGAATTACATCAACTTCAGATAAAGCGCCTTGATCTCCTCAACGCTCGTTTCGCGGGGGTTGCCGGGACGGCAAGCATCTGCGAATGCGGACTCTGCAAGGAAATCAATATCCTCTGCCTTCACGATCTCCTTGAGATCTGCAGGGATTCCAACGTCCAGAGAAAGCTGCTTCACAGCACCGATTGCGGCCGCTCTTGCCTCCTCGATGGTCATTTCAAGCGCGCCCTTCACGCCCATAGCAACGGCGATGTCTCTATACTTTTCGCCGGTGGCGGGAGCGTTATATTCCATCACCGTGGGAAGGATGATTGCGTTTGCAACGCCGTGGGGGGTATCGTAAAGCGCGCCGAGAGGATGCGCCATAGAGTGAACGATGCCAAGGCCCACATTGGAGAAGCCCATACCTGCGATATACTGGCCGAGTGCCATACCCTCGCGCCCCTCAGCGGTGTTTGCAACTGCGCCGCGCAGGCTCTTTGCAATGATCTCGATCGCCTTGATATGGAACATATCGCTCATTTCCCAAGCGCCCTTGGTGATATAGCCCTCGATAGCGTGCGTCAGAGCATCCATACCGGTGGCGGCGGTGAGGCCCTTGGGCATCGTTGCCATCATATCGGGGTCAACGACTGCAACGACGGGAATGTCGTGCACGTCAACGCAAACCATCTTTCTGTTCTTCTCCACATCGGTGATAACGTAGTTGATCGTCACCTCTGCGGCGGTGCCTGCCGTGGTGGGAACAGCGATGATGGGGGTGCACTTATTCTTCGTGGGAGCAACGCCCTCAAGGCTTCTTACGTCTGCGAACTCGGGGTTTTCGATGATAATACCGATTGCCTTCGCGGTGTCCATAGAGGAGCCGCCGCCGATGGCAACGATGCAGTCCGCGCCGCTCTTCTTGAATGCGGCAACGCCGTTCTGCACGTTTTCGATCGTGGGGTTGGGCTTAATGTCGCTATAGATCTCGTAAACGATCTCTGCGGCATCCAGCACGTCAGTCACCTTCTTCGTAACTGCGAACTTGATAAGGTCGGGATCGGAGCAGACGAAGGCCTTCTTGAAGCCTCTCGCCTTGATTTCGGTTGCAATCTCCTTGATTGCGCCCTTGCCGTGGTAGCTGGTCTCGTTGAGTACGAATCTGTTTGCCATTTTCCAAAATCCTCCATATAATTAATAAATTTCAGTTCGTTTCGGGTGCCGCTCGGATGCTTTCCGAATCGGCGAAAAAGATTGATAAAATTTTAACCTACTCCTATTATAGCACATAGGAAGAAAAAATTCAATAGGTAAGAAGGAAAAAAGAGAAAAAGAAAAGTGGCGGCGCAAAAAAAGAAAAAACCATTCTCCGCGCCCGGCCGGCGCAATCGTTTTTTCGCTTTTTTCAAAAAAAACCCCGTTTTTCTTTATTTTTGTAAATAATTGTTTTCAAAAAAGCAAAACCCCTCTGAGCGCAAGGCACAAAGGGATTTTTGCAAAATTATTCCACGATCTCGGAGATGGGCGTTCTTGCCGCAATCTTATCGTAGTATTCCTTCACTCTCTTGGCGATAGCGGAATCCTCTGCGATGCCGCAATACGTGGAGAGCGCGTGGAAAACGCCGTTTTCCTTGGCATCGGTGGCAACCTCGATGGAGGCATCGTCGCCTGCGGGCGCAAAGTGAAGGCCTGCGGCAAGACCTGCAAGGATATATTCGGACTTGAGAGAAAGCTTCTCGCAAAGGCGGGCAACGCCGACGAAACGATCGTTTTCGGAAAGCTTACGCTTGGTATCGCGGCCAACTCTCTCGATCGTATCGCCGAGAAGCTTATTCTCAAAGCGGTCGATCAGATTGTCGGAGAAGGCCTTCAGCTCGTCAAGCGCAACGCCGTATTCGAGATTCAGCGCCGCCGAGGCCTCGGCAAGAGCCGCCTTGGCAAGTGCACGGATGTCCGCATCAAGCGCGGCCTCCCAGATGCAGGTATATCCGCGAAGCGCGCCGAAATAAGCGGTCAGCGCGTGGCTCATATTGTGCATAAAGAGCTTGCGGCGGATGAAGAAATCGAAGGGAGCAAAGGGAACCATATTGCAGATCTTGGGGATCTCGCCCTTGAAGGCGTGCTTATCCACGGGAAGCTCGCAATAGGGCTCAACGCAAACGGCAAGAGGATTCTTCTCTGCGATCTCCTTGGGCGTTGCGGGAACCATACGGCCGATCGAGGGCTCAACGAGGGCGATATGCGTATCGAAATACTTCTTCTCCTCCTCGCTTAAGCTCTCCTTGACGAGGCCTGCGAAATACTTATCCGCCTCGATCATATTTTCGCAGATGATCACGTTGAGGGGCGCCTCAATGCCCTTCTCCATTCTGCGACGAACGCCGCCCGCAAAGGGTGCGGCAATAAACTTCAGAATATTCACGCCAACGGCGGTTGCCATAATGTCAGCCTCTGCCATTGCCTCGGCGATCGCCTCATTATCGCGGCCGTTCACGCCGTGCACGCCCGTCACGAGATACTCGCGGTAGCTCTCGCCCTCGGTGATATAGATGGGATACTGACCGTCGGCATTCAGCTTATCGATCACCGCCATATTCACGTCGATATAGGAGATCTCGTAGCCCGACATATGGAAGAGCTGGCCGATAAAGCCGCGGCCAATGTTGCCTGCGCCATACATAAGTGCTTTCTTCATAATTCAATCCTCACAGATAAAAAGTATTTACGGAAGGATTATACCACACAAAAAAGGAAAAAGCAACCTTTTCAGGCAACATTTATACTTTTTCGACGAGGTTTTTTGAGAATTCTTGCAAGATGTGGATTGACTTTTTATAAAGAGAGTGATATAATTTTCGTAGTATCAAAAAGCGAATTGCTACATTCTTATTGCAAAGGAGATAAATATGAAAACCAAAGCCGTCCGTATCTACGGTGCCAACGATATACGTCTCGAGGAATTTGATCTTCCCGAGATGAAGGAGGACGAAATCCTCGCAAAGGTTGTTTCGGACAGCGTTTGTATGTCCACGCATAAGGCGGCGCTTCAGGGCGCGGCGCACGCGCGTGTTCCTAATGACATCGCAGAGAACCCCACGATCATCGGCCACGAATTTTGCGGCGAGATCCTCGCTGTCGGCAAAAAGTGGCAGGATAAATTCAAGCCCGGCGACGGATTTGCGATCCAGCCCGCCATCGGCTGGCAGGGCAAGCTGGATGCTCCCGGCTATTCCTATCGCTTCGTCGGCGGCAACTCGCAGTACGTCATCATCCCCAACGAGGTGATGGAATGCAACTGCCTGCTCCCCTATGATAACGATACCTACTTCTACGGCTCGCTGGCAGAGCCCGTATCCTGCGTTGTTGCAGGCTATCACACCAACTATCACACCAACAATTCCACCCACCTGCACACGATGGGAATCGTTGAGGGCGGAAACACGATCCTGATGGCGGCCGCAGGCCCGATGGGTCTCGGCGCGATTGACTATGCGATCCATTGCGACAGAAAGCCCGCGCTTCTCGTCGTGACCGATATTGATAACGCCCGTCTTGACCGTGCCGCTTCCATTATGACCGTGGAGGAGGCCGCAAAGAACGGCGTAAAGCTCGTTTACGTAAATACGAACGAGGTCGGCGACGCGCGCGAGTACCTCTTGGGTCTCACCGACGGCAAGGGCTATGACGATGCCTTCGTTTATGCGCCCGTGAAGCCTGTGGTTGAGCTGGCGGACAGCGTGCTCGGCTTCGACGGATGCCTGAACTTCTTCGCAGGCCCGACCAACCCCACCTTCTCCGCAATGTTCAACTTCTACCACGTGCATTACAGCTTCACGCATATCTGCGGAAACTCCGGCGGAAACACGGCCGATATGATCGAGTCCATCGAGATGATGAACGACGGCAGACTGAACCCCACCGCTATGATCACCCATATCGGCGGTCTGGACGCGGTTGTGGACACCGTTCTGAACCTCGATAAGATCCCCGGCGGCAAGAAGCTGATCTATAACTTCATTTCGATGCCTCTCGTTGCTCTTACTGACCTTGCCGAGCTTGGCAAGACGGATCCGCTCTACCGTGAGCTTGCCGTGATCGTTGAGAAGAACAACGGTATGTGGTGCCCCGAGGCCGAGAAGTATCTTCTCGCCAACGCAAAGCCCCTTTGATCCCGAGCCTCGGGAGAGTTCCCTCTCCTTTTTTCGTGATCCTCCCCTAAAATCAAACTGCGCGCGGTCTTTTCCGATCTTCGGAGAGCACCGCGCGCTTTTTCGTTTTTCGCTCCAAAACGGGAAAATCAGAAAAAATCCCGTATTTTTTGCGCCTTCCCTTATTATAAATATTTGTTAAACTATTGACTTATTCGGAAAATGGTGCTAAAATACTACTTGTATATTTATTTTATTAAAAATTTCACAAAGCGAAAGGAAAACAAACAATGGCAATACCGGTTATTATGCCAAGACAGGGGCAGAGCGTTGAATCCTGCATCATCACGTCTTGGAACAAGAAGATTGGTGACACCGTGGAGAAGGGCGAGATCCTTTTCTCCTACGAAACCGACAAGTCCTCCTTTGACGAGGCCGCGCCCGAATCGGGTAAGCTCCTTGCTATTTTTCACGAGGAGGGAGACGATGTTCCCTGCCCCGAAAACGTTTGCGTGATCGGAAACGACGGAGAGGATGCATCTCAGTTTGCACCCGCCGGCGAAGCCGCTCCCGCCGCAGCCGCCGCTCCTGCCGCAGCAGAGGTGAAGGAGGAGAAGGCCGCCGTGGCAGAGGCCGCTCCCGCTACCGCCGCAGAGATCAGCGGCGCAATTTCTCCCCGTGCACGCGTTCTTGCCGAAAAGACCGGCGCAGACCTCCTGAAGGCAACGCCCACCGGCCCCAACGGCAGAATCATCGAGCGCGATGTGCTCTCTCTCGTTGACCGCGGACTGACCGTTTCCGGCGCCGCATCGGCTGAATATGCAAGCGCTGTCGAGGGCAGCGGCATCAACGGTAAGGTGATGCTCGGCGACCTCAGCGCAAAGGCAGAGGCTCCCATCGAGGCAGCCGCCGCTCCCGCAGCCGCCGCTTCGGCACTTCCCGAATACGAGGATGTGAAGATGCCCAACATCCGCAAGATCATCGCAAAGCAGATGTGCGCATCCCTCACCGGTATGGCTCAGCTCACCCTCAATACCTCCTTCGATGCAACGAAGATCCTGGAGCTTCGCAAGTCCCTGAAGGCAGGCGGCGAGCTTCTCGGCCTTCCCAACATCACCATCAACGATATCATTCTCTATGCCGTTTCCCGCGTGATCCTGAATCACAGAGGCGTGAACGCGCATTGCCTTGACGAGACCATCCGCTACTTCAACACCGTGAACCTCGGCGTTGCCGTTGATACCCCCAAGGGTCTTATGGTTCCCACGCTGTTCCACGCAGAGAAGCTCTCGCTTTGCGAGCTTTCCAAGGAAGCCAAGAGCATCATCAAGTCTGCGCAGGCAGGTAGCATCTCGCCCGACTATCTGAAGGGCGGCACCTTCACCATCTCCAACCTCGGCGCTATGGGCATCGAGTCCTTCACGCCCATCATCAATCCTCCCCAGACCGCGATCCTCGGTGTTGACTGCATCCAGAGACGCGTGAAGGAGGTAAACGGCGAGGATGTATTCTATTCCGCAATGGGACTTTCCCTGACCTTCGACCACAGAGTGCTTGACGGTGCGGATGCGGCAAGATTCCTCAAGGATCTCGTGGCCGCTCTTGAAAACTTTGATCTGCTTCTCACGAAGTAAGAAGAAAAGAGGAAAAACGAAATGTATGATCTGATTATTCTCGGTGGCGGCCCTGCAGGCTATAATGCCGCAGAGAGAGCGGGACACGCAGGTCTCAAGACGCTCGTGATCGAGGAAAGAGCGCTCGGCGGCGTTTGCCTTAACGAGGGCTGTATCCCCACGAAAACCCTTCTCTATTCCGCTAAAATCTATGATTACGCAAAGCACGGCAAGGATTACGGCGTGACCTTCGGCTCCGCCGAGATCGACCATGCCTTCGTCGTTGCCCGCAAGAACGGCGTTGTGAAGCAGCTCGTTTCCGGCGTTGGCGCAAAGCTCAAGAAGAGCGGCGTTGAGGTTGTGAAGGCAACCGGCGTGATCCGCGAAAGAAATGCGGAGGGCTTCGTTGTTGAGGCGGACGGCAAGCAGTTCGTCGGCAAGCAGCTTCTCATCACCACGGGCTCCGCTCCCGCGCTTCCTCCCATCGACGGACTTCAGGATTCCCTGAAGGAGGGCTTCGCCCTGACCAACCGTGAGGTTCTTGACCTCCCCGCCATTCCCAAGACCATCGTTGTCGTTGGCGGCGGCGTTATCGGCCTCGAGATGGCGTCCTACTTCAACTCCGTCGGCTCCAAGGTTTACGTGGTTGAAATGCTCGACCATATCGCAGGTGCTGTGGACACCGATATTTCCAAGCTTCTTCAGAAGGATTACGCATCCCGCGGCGTTGAATTCATTCTCGGTGCGCGCGTAACCTCCATCAAGAATAAGACCGTTACCTATGAAAAGGACGGCAAGACCGTTGAGATCCCCGCAGATTATGCGCTGGTTTCCATCGGAAGAAGACCGAGAACGGCCGGCATCGGCTGCGAAAACATCGGCCTGAAGCTGGAGCGCGGCGCAATCGTGACCACCGAGCAGGGCAAGACGAACGTTCCCGGCGTTTACGCCGCAGGCGACGTCAACGGCAAGTCTATGCTGGCGCACACCGCATACCGCGAGGGCGAGGTCTGCATCAACACCATCCTCGGCAAGAAGGATCGCGTGAACTACAACTCGATTCCCGCCGTAATCTATACGAATCCCGAGGTTGCCTCCGTTGGTGAAACCGAGGAGAGCGCCAAGGCGAAGGGACTGGACGTTGAGATCCAGACCGTGACGCTGAAGTACAGCGGCAGATACATTGCGGAAAACGAGCACGGCTACGGCATCCTGAAGCTCATCACCGATAAGAAGCATAAGAACATCGTCGGTCTTCATATGATCGGCTCCTATGCATCCGAGATCATTTACGGCGCCGCTATGATGGTGGAGACCGAAATGAGAGTGGAGGATATCCAGAAGCTCGTGTTCCCGCATCCCACCGTTTGCGAAGTGATTCGCGAAGCTATGTTTATGTAATTTAAATAAGGAGATATAAAGATATGCCTAAGAGTCAATACGTCGATCCCGGCAAAGCCTTTGAAGCCGGCTACATCCATTTTGAGGACATTCCCGTATGTCAGTACAACAAAACGCTCGCTGAGGAAAAGAAGCTCTACACCAAAGAGGATATGATCCGCATCTATCGCGATATGCAGATCATCCGCGAGTTTGAGACGATGCTCAACGACGTTAAAACCAAGAGCAACTACAACGGCGTTGAATACAACAACCCCGGTCCTGCTCACCTTTCCATCGGTCAGGAGGCCTCCGCTGTCGGCGAGGCTTACTGCCTTGATATCAACGACCTTTCCTTCGGCTCTCACCGTAGCCACGGCGAGATTCTTGCCAAGGGTCTTTCCTCGATCGAGAAGCTCGACGATAAGGAGCTCTACGATATTATGAAGGAATTCCTTGACGGTTCCGTTCTCTCCGTTGTTGAGAAGCATATGAATGCAGGCGGCAACGTGAAGGAGCTGGCAATCAACTTCCTTCTCTACGGTGCACTTGCAGAGATCTTCGCCCGCAAGACCGGCTTCAACCGCGGTCTCGGCGGCTCGATGCACGCATTCTTCATCCCCTTCGGCCTGATGCCCAACAATGCAATCGTTGGTGCATCCGCTCCCATCGCTCTCGGTGCGGCTCTCTATAAGAGATCCAACCACAAGCCCGGTATCGTTATCTCCAACTGCGGTGACGGTGCAACCGGACGCGGCCCCGTTCTCGAGGCTCTCAACTTCTCCTCTATGGACCAGATCACCAAGCTCTGGGGTATGGACGGCAAGTTCAGCGACGGCGGTATGCCCATCCTCTTCAACGTATTCAACAACCACTACGGTATGGGCGGCCAGACCCGCGGCGAAACGATGGGCTTTGATATGGTTGCCCGTCTTGGCGCAGGCTTCAACCCCAGCCAGATGCACGCAGAGCGCGTAAACGGCTACGATCCTCTTGCTGTGATCGATGCAGTTTCCCGCAAGAAGAAGCTCCTTCTCGAGGGCAAGGGCCCCGCGCTTCTCGACGTGGTTACTTACAGAGTTTCCGGCCACTCCCCCTCTGACTCCTCCACCTACCGTACCGCAGAGGAGATCGAGGCTTGGAAGGCAGCAGATCCCATTGCCGCATACAAGACCAAGCTGGTTCTCGGCAAGATCGCTACCACCGCAGAGCTTGAAAAGATCGAGCAGGATATCAGAGATCGCATGACCGAGGTTATGAAGCTCGCCATCAACGACGAGATTTCTCCTCGTATGGATCTGAACAAGGAGCCCGATGCAATCTCGTCCATTATGTTCTCCAACCAGAAGGTTGTCAGCATGGATCCCTCCAGAGAGGCAGACGTGATGATGCCCAAGGAGGAGTGCCCCAGAGTGAAGGAAATCAAGGGCAAGATCCGCACGGCAACCGATGCAAACGGCAAGCCCGTTTCCAAGATGAAGATGTACAATGTCTGCGACGGTCTCTTTGAGCCCATCATCGATAAGTTCTATGAGGATCCCACTCTGATTGCTTACGGTGAGGACAACCGCGATTGGGGCGGCGCATTCGGCGTTTACAAGAAGATGACCGAGGCTATTCCCTATCACCGCTTCTTCAACTCTCCCATTTCCGAGTCCGCCATCGTTGGCTCTGCCGTTGGTTACGCAATGTGCGGCGGCCGTGCGATCGTTGAGCTTATGTATGCTGACTTCATCGGCTGCGCAGGCGACGAGATCTTCAACCAGATGGCTAAGTGGCAGGCAATGAGCGCAGGCATCCTGAAGATGCCCATCGTTCTCCGCGTTTCCGTCGGCTCCAAGTACGGCGCACAGCACTCTCAGGACTGGACCGCGCTTTGCGCGCACATCCCCGGCCTGAAGGTTGTATTCCCCTCCACGCCCACGGATGCAAAGGGTCTTATGACCAGCGCACTCAATGGCACCGACCCCGTTGTATTCTTTGAGTCTCAGAGAGTTTACGGCTTCGGTGAGGAGTTCGTGAAGGAAGGCGTTCCGGAGGGTCACTTCGAGATTCCCTTCGGCGAGCCCGATATCAAGCGCGCAGGTAAGGACGTAACGATCCTGACCATCGGCGCAGTTCTTTACCGTGCAATGGAGGCCGCTAAGATTCTCGAGGAGAAGTACGGCATCTCTGCTGAGGTAATTGATACCCGTTCCATCGTTCCCTTCAACTATGAGAAGGTAATCGAGTCCGTGAAGAAGACCGGCAAGGTTCTGATCGTCGGCGATGCTTGCGAGCGCGGCTCCGTTATGAGAGATATGGCTTCCAATATCACCGAGCTTGCCTTCGACTACCTGGATGGCCCGCCCGTTGTTGTTGGCTCCCGCAACTGGATCACGCCTGCCTTCGAGCTTGAAAAGAGCTTCTTCCCGCAGGCAAGCTGGATCATCGATGCACTCGCTGAGAAGATCCTCCCCATTCCCGGCTATGTTCCCGAGCAGAACTTCACCGAGATTGAGAAGATCGAGCGCAGCAAGAAGGGCATCTGATCTCTTTTCTTCAAGGATTGACTGAATAAAAAAGCAGAGGTATTATGCAAAAGCATAGTGCCTCTGTTTTATAAAATCTATAAAATTCATTCGCCCCGAGGGCAAGGCAGGTCTTATGAAATACATACGCTTAAAAACCACGGATCCCTATTATAATCTCGCTGTGGAGGAATATCTTTTCCGCAATGCCGAGGACGATATTTTTATGCTTTGGCAAAACGAGCCCTCCGTCATCTGCGGCAAAAACCAAAACGCCTATGCCGAGGTAAACCTTCCGCTTGCCGAGGCGCGCGGCATTCATATCTGCCGCCGCATCACGGGTGGTGGCGCGGTTTATCACGACCTCGGAAACATCAACTATACCTTTATCTGCGCCAAGGAAGGCGCGCGCGTTTTAGACTTTGAATACTTCTCCCGCCCGATCCGAAGCGTGATCGCCGCTATGGGCGTTCCCTGCCATATGAGCGACCGCAACGACATCGAATGCGAGAGTGGAAAATTTTCAGGCAACGCCCAGCACGCCGACGGCGGCCGCATCCTGCACCACGGCACCCTGCTTTTCAACACGGATTTCTCCGTGATGGAGGGCGTCTTGCGCGTGGACAAGGAAAAGCTTGCATACAGAGCCGTGAAATCCCTGCGCAGCCGCGTTGTCAACCTCCTCAGCCTCCTGCCGAAAAAGGTGGATCTCTCCGCCTTTCTCGAGGATCTTTCGCGCGGCGTTTGCGCCGAGCTCGGCGCCGATCCCATCCCCGCGCCAAGCAATGCCGAGATCGACGAAATCTGCCAAAGAAACCGCTCCGCCGAATGGATCTTCTCGGATAAGCGCTACCTGACGAGCTACACCTCGCACCGCAAAAAGAAATTTCCCTTCGGTCTCGTGGACGTCGAATTTGAGCTCTTGCGTGACCGCATCCAAAGCATCAAAATCAGCGGCGACTTCTTCGGCACCGCCCCGATCGAAGCGCTCGAGCAAGCCCTCATCGGCCAAAACCCCGACGCGCTCTCCTATATCGACCCCTCGCCCTACGTCGGCGCTATGACCTTCGAGGACCTCTCCGCGCTCTTAAAGCAATAAAACAGAGCCTTATCTCCGTTTTTTCCCGCGCGAGCAACTCTATGCTTGCGTGGGCGCGCCGTAGCGAGAAAAGCCTTCTCCAGCAGGAGAAGGGGGACCATTTATGGTGGATGAGGTGTTCGCTTTAGCCTTCTCCGGCGGGAGAAGGGGGACCATTTATGGTGGATGAGGTGTTTTTGCTTCGGCTTTTGCAAACTCCTCATCCGTCACTCGCTTTGCTCGTGCCACCTTCTCCCGCAGGAGAAGGCTAACGCAAACTCCCTCGCATCAGCGGCTACGAA
>JAZTWU010000182.1:0-5852 GCA_045636085.1 Eubacteriales bacterium | reverse complement strand
CGCGAAGGGTATCTCCTGCGGTGGTGGCAAAATCCACCTCTGCACCGTAGGACTTACCGATCCAGTTGATCTGCTGGGTCTTCACTCTCTCTATGTAGTCAAGCCCATCGAGATCAGAGATCAGACGGTCTGCATACTCGGTGATGCGAAGCATCCACTGGCTCTTTACCTTGCGGATAACGGCGGAGGCACAGCGCTCACAAACACCGTTTACAACCTCCTCGTTTGCAAGAACGACCTTACAGGAGGTGCAGAAGTTCACCGCCATCTCCTTCTTATAGGCAAGTCCCTTCTTAAAAAGCTGAAGGAAGATCCATTGCGTCCACTTATAGTAGTTCGGATCGGTGGTATTGATTTCTCTATCCCAATCGAAGGAAAGACCCAGCGCCTTGAGCTGGCTCTTGAAGCGAGCCACGTTATTCTCGGTTACGATACGGGGATGGATCTTATTTTTGATCGCATAGTTTTCCGTCGGAAGTCCGAAGGCATCCCAGCCCATCGGGAAAAGGACGTTATAGCCCTGCATTCTCTTCTTGCGCGATACGATATCCAAAGCCGTATAGGGTCTCGGATGGCCAACGTGAAGGCCCTGACCCGAGGGATAGGGGAACTCTACGAGGGAGAAATACTTGGGAAGCGTGTAGTCCTGCTTTGCGGCAAAGGGCTTCTTCTCATCCCAGATCTTCTGCCATTTGGATTCGATCTCTTTGTAATTGTACTGCATTGTCTCATCTATCTCCTAAATTAAATATTTTTCAAGCTGAATTTTTCGTCCACCCTCGCCTTGATCGGCGCGATATCCACGGCACGGTCGGCAGGAAGAAGGCGATCCAGATCGTAAAAATCACGGTTTTGCGGATCGAAGACATTGACGATCACATCCGTGAAATCCACGAGCACCCAAGCGGCGCCTGATCGCCCCTCGATGCGGCTCGGACGCCTGCCGCGAAGGGACATTTTTTCTGCAACCTCATCCGAGATGGCCAAAACGGCGGTGGATGAGGTGGCGGTGACATTAATATAATAATCGGTGATCGCGCTTTCCTCGCCGACGAAATACGCGGTGATATTCCTTCCCTTCTTTTCCATCAGAAGGGCAACGATCTCCTCGCAGAGCACTTGGGAAGAGGCGCTCTTCAGATCCTCGACGGGCGCGGTTATTTGATTTTCAGACATAGTTTTTCCTCAGTTACTGTTTTTTGGTATATGCATCGAGGAGAGATCCTCCTCGGTATAAACGGTGTATGGGTAATTTTTCTCGGTATAAACGATTTGTTGCGCTAAATCTTCCGCATTATAGAGCCTGCCCTGCGCATCGAAGGGTGCCGACAGAAGAAAATATTTCGAAAGCACCTCAGAGGCGGCGGCGCGGTTCGGAACAAAATACCAATGCGAGCCGCTGTATACAGCTTCTCCGGGGAGCGTGAAATAGCAGGGTGAAAGCCTTGAGAGGCGCGCGTGGACATAGATCCCCAGCGAGAGGGCGCGCGGCAAGGAAAGATCCGTGATCACCTCGGAGCGCATCGACAAAAGAAGACGAAAAAGCGAGGCGATATCCGCTTTCTCGCGCACCGTGCGAAGAAAGGCAGACAAAAACAGCTTCTGCGCCTCCACGCGGCCAAGATCTCCCGTTGCGTATCCCTTACGGTAGCGGACGAAGGATTCGGCCTCTGCGCCCGAAAGAAGATGCTCTCCCTTTTCGTAATGCCCCTGCTCCGTTTCGAAATCCTCGGGAAGAGCAACGCGAACGCCACCGAGGGCATCCACTGCGGCGACGAGGGCGGAGGCACGGAAGGCCACCGTTCCGTCAAGAAAAACACCGAAGGCCTCACTCACAGCAGAGGAAAGCGCGCAAAGCGCTTCAGCCTCGCTCTCCCCCGCAAAGCGGCGGGAGGCATAGATGCCGTTGAGCTTATCGGCGCCTGCGCCTGCATAATAAGTGTCGCGGGGAATCTGCATCACGGCGATGCTCTGCCTTTCCTCCCAAACGGAGAGAAGCATCAGCGCATCCGCATTTTCAGCCGCCGCATCCAGCCCTGCAAGCAACAGCACGGTTGGCGCATCAGAGGGCACATCCACCGCCCCCAGAGAGCGGCGACGGCATCCGACAAGCGAAAAAGGGATCATAAGTGCGAGAAAAATGAGAAAAAATCTTTTCATAGAAAATTGCTCCGATTTTTTCTTATCTTTCCCGAAGTGAAAAATTCAATGCGATGAAATACTTGACAGCAAGCGCTCCTTTGCGATATAAGTATCCTCGCAAACGGCATAACCCTTTTCGACAAGGAAGGCTACCGTGCTTTCAAGAATTGAAAGAAGCACCGTATCCAGCGCGAGATGCCTTGACATATCGCCCGAAAGAAGCGAAAGCAGGCGCTCTCTTTGCATAATACAGCGGGAATATTCCCTGCCCTCCTCGATATAATCGGAAACGAACAAAAGCTTATCAAAAAGCGACATTTCGGCGCTACCCGTGGTATGCGCACGGATAGCGGAAAGCAAGGAATCATATTTCAAAAAGAAAGGAAACTTTTCTTTGATGCGATGCTCCGCCGTGAAGGAATGGAGGATTGCGGGGGATTTTTCCTGACTTTTGGAAAGTTTTATTTGCATTTTTTCAACAATTTCTCTTTGCTCGCGTTCGGAAAGCTCCTTCGTTATATCGTGGAGCAATGCGGCGGCGCGAAGAGAAAATTCATCCACCTCGCCCTTGAAGAAGGAGGCAAGATGCTTGGCCATATGCTCGACGCCGAGCGTGTGCCGATAGCGCTTCTCGCTCATAAAGGGGCGGATGTCCTCGCGCAGGGAATCTAAGGTCCTATCGGGATCGATCGGCCAGAGCCCTTCGGCGCGGATATAATCCTCAACGCCCTTGCAAAGAGACGAGGCGGCACGCCATGGCGCATAGCAAAGGCTCTCTCTCAGCACCGTGGAGGAAATCTCCGTGACAGGTGCATCGATCAGCAGAATACGCGCCGAAAACTCGCTTTCATAGCGGCGGGCGGCCTCGCGGATCCGCTCGGCCTTCTCCATATCCTCCTCGCGGCGCACAACGCAGATCACGGCCTTTTCGAAAATGACTTCGGGATCGCGCCATGTGGGCAGGGTGAGAAACATATCCGTTCCGCAAAGAAAATAAAGCTCGCGATCCTCTCTTTCGAGAAGCGAAAGCGTCTTTGCCGTATAGCTTCTGCCACCGCGGCGGATCTCCATATCCGATATTTCCACATTGGGAATATGACCGAAGGCAAGGCGCGCCATTGCAAGCCTTTGCTCAGCGCTTGCCCCTCCGTCTATCTCCTTATGCGGCGGAAGATTATCCACGATCACCATAAAAAGATCCGGAGAAAGCGCGCGCGAAAGCGCCTCGGCGGCACGGATATGGCCGATATGCGGCGGACTGAAGGTGCCGCCATAAATCGCAACGGTTTGCTTTTTCATTACGGAAGCTCGATTCTTCTCTTCTTTTCGGAGGGGCGATAAAGAATGATCTTCGTTCCGATCGTGCCCGCAACCTCCGCGCCGATCGCGGCAGAGATCTCCTCGGCCGCCTCCTTGGCGCTATAACCGCTGTTTTCCAGAACGCGGATCTTGATCAGCTCTCTGGCCTCCAGCGCATTGGAAAGCTGGGTGCAAAGCTCCTCGCCAATACCACCCTTTCCAATCTGAAAAATGGTGTCCATATTCTGCGCAAGCGAGCGCAGATAGGCTCTTTGTTTACTGTTTAACACTTTTTTCTTCCTTTTCCTTTAATCCTCGGCAAAGAGAGCGCCTGCAAAATCCTCGGCGTCAAACGGCTTCATATCCTCGATCTGCTCACCGACACCGATGAACTTCACGGGAATACCAAGCTCACGCTTGATGGAGAAAATGATTCCGCCCTTGGCCGTTCCGTCCAGCTTCGTGAGAACGAGACCCGTGATCTCGGCGGCACCCTTGAATTCCTTTGCCTGAATGACGGCGTTTTGCCCCGTCGTTGCATCCAGAACGAGCAGAGTTTCGCGGTCTGCCCCGGGAAGCTCCCTGCCGATCACGCGATTGATCTTAGCAAGCTCGTCCATCAGATTCTTTTTATTGTGCAGTCTTCCTGCGGTATCGATGATCAGAACATCGGCCGAGCGGCTCTTCGCGGCGCTGATGGCATCATATACCACCGAGGCAGGATCCGCCCCTGCGCCTTGCCTCACGAGCTCCACGCCCGCACGGTCACACCAAACGGCCAGCTGCTCTGCGGCGGCGGCGCGGAAGGTATCTGCGGCGGCAACCACGACGCGCTTCTTCTGCTTTTTGAGCTCAGCGGCGATCTTGCCGATCGAGGTGGTTTTTCCGACGCCGTTGACGCCGATAACGAGAATGACGGAGGGCTTCGTCGAAAGCTTCAGCGGCTCGTGCTCTCCGAGCATTTCCTTGAGATTTTCGCAAAGGAGGCCCTTGATCTCAGCGGGATCCTTCAATCTTCCGTCCTTGACGGCCTCGCGCAGATTATCAAGGATCTCCTCCGTGGTATTCACACCGAGGTCGGCGGAGATCAGAAGCTCCTCTAACTCGTCAAAAAGATCCTCATCGATCTTATGAAAGGCACGGAACAGACTGTCTATCTTTCCGAGAATGGCATTTTTGGTCTTTGCAAGACCGCTTTTCAGTTTCTCAAAGAACCCCATCTAAAATCTCCTTCTGGTTTCCCTCGATCTCGCCGACATTCAGCTCGATCGCCTGCGAAATGCCGCGCTGCGGCATCGTTACACCGTACAGGCGGTCACCGATCTCCATCGTACCGCGACGGTGCGTGATAAGAATAAACTGCGTTTCCTTCGCCATTTTCTTAATGTATTCGCCAAAGCGGAAGACGTTGACCTCATCCAATGCGGCCTCAATCTCGTCCAGAATACAGAAGGGCGATGGATTCACCTTCAGGATAGCAAAGAGCAATGCGATCGCAACGAAGGACTGCTCACCACCCGAAAGAAGCGACATACTGCCGACGGCCTTGCCGGGGGGCTGTGCCGTGATCTCGATGCCCGAGGTGAGAACATCCTCCGGCTCGGTCAGAGAAAGCGATGCGGAGCCGCCGCCGAACAATTCGCGGAAGGTGGTTCCGAAATGGCGATTGATATCCTCAAAGGCCTTCACAAAGCTATCGCGCATATCCGTTTCCAGACGGGCAATGATCGCAATCAGCTCGTCGTGCGACTTCGTCAAATCCGTATACTGCGTATTCAACGCATCGTATGCGGATTTTTCATCGGCATACTGCTGGATCGATGCGGGATCAAAGTGACCGATCGCGCGCAGCTTATGACGCAAAGAGGTCTGATTCTGCGCGATTTCCTCGCGGTTTTCCTCGGTGACGGGCGGATAATCCAGCGCCACGGCCTGCTCATAGGTCAGATTATAATCATCCCAGAGCACGGAGCCGAGCTTATCTCTGTTTTCCTCCAGACGCATCAGGTTATTTTCCGCACGCAGAGATGCCTCCATATAGGATTCACGCGCCGAGGTTTTTTCACGAAGCAGGGCACGCAGATCGTTCATTGCCTTATCATAGGTATCACTACCCGTTTCCAGCTCTCTTCTCTGCTTTTCCAGCGCATCGATCTGCTCCTCAAGGGCAACGTGCTCCTCGCGGCGCTCGGCCTTCGTGCGGTCCATATTTTCGGTTTTGCTTTCGAGCGAGAGCATACGCTCCTTCTGCTCTGCCTTTTCTGCCTCGATCCCTGCAATGCGCTCCTCAAGGGAGGCGATCAGCTGCTTCACACCGTCGATATCCTTATTGACCTCGACGATAGAAACATAAGCATCGGCGGCCTTGCCCGCAAGCTCATCGTTTTTCTAAGTCGGATCGTAGCCATGTC
>JAZTWU010000181.1:0-10068 GCA_045636085.1 Eubacteriales bacterium | reverse complement strand
TTCCTTTGCAACGGCAAGCTTTTCCTTCGTGATGGTATCGGGGCGGCCTGCCTCCAGAGTGAACTCAAGGAGCGAGGCGGTATCCAGATTGCTTTGAATCCTCGAAAACAGCTTTTTCAGCTGCTCGGGGCTCAGTATCGTCGGCGTTCCGCCGCCGGTATAAACAGTCAGCACCTGCATTCCGAGCTCGCGGATCACGGAAAAGGTCTCGTCTATATCCTCAAGAATGGCTTCAAGATACTCATCGATTAAGGAAAGAAGCTTTGCATTCGTATAGGAAACAAAGCTGCAATAGGTACAGCGCGAGGGGCAAAAAGGAATCGAAATGTAAACCGAACAAGCGTTTTTAGGCGTTTTTTTGAGAATTTTATACTCCGTCGCGGCAACGCTCACGGCAAGCGCGGCCTTTTGCGGCGCGAGGAAGTATTCGTCTCTGAGAATACGCTTGGAGCGAAGAATTCCCTTCCCCTCATCGAGAAGCGCGCCTGCCATCTTGGCGGGGCGGATGCCCGTGAGAATTCCCCACGGCGGGATATGCCCGAGAAGCTCCTTGCCTGCGGCGAATATAGCACGGCCGACAGCAAGCGAAGCGTGCGTTGAAATGCTGATCTCCTCTTTACCCGAAACCGTTTCCGTGGCCTCGCATACTCTGTCGTTCAAGCGAATGCGGACATAGGAGGTATAAGACCCCTCGTTATCGGGATAAACGTTGATCCACGCCTCGGGAACACCGTCGCGCTTCTCCTCGTTTTCACCAAAGGTGGATCCGGGGAAAAAGACCATCAGAAGCGTTTGGACATAGTATTTATTGATTTCTCCATCTATGTGCAGAATCATAAGAGACTCCTGAACTGTTATTTCTTTTTCAGCACGGAGGAATGCATCACGATCGTGACGGGGCCGTCCGTTTTCATATCCGTGCACATATCGGCGCCGAATTTGCCCGTGGCAACTGCGCGCACCTTTTCCTTCATACGGCGAACAAAATCCTCATAAAGAGGCTCTGCGATCGCAGGAGCGGCCGCGCCCATATAGCTCGGGCGATTTCCGTGCGAATAATCGGCGGCAAGCGTGAAGTTGGAGACCACCATCACCTCCCCGTCAATATCCTGCACCGAGCGATTCATTTTCCCTGCATCGTCCTCGAAAATGCGAAGCTTTGCGATCTTTTCCGCCAAAAGCGCGCCGTCCTCCTCCGTATCCCCCTCCATAACGCCGAGAAGGATATGAAGCCCTTGCTCTATTCTGCCGGAGAACACACCGTCTGCCACGACGGAGGCGCTCAAAACTCTTTGTATAACTGCTGTCATACGGTAAATCCTTTCTTAACGCGAAAAGCCGCGGCTAACGGATACAACGCAAGGAAGCTGACGGAGCTTGGAAACGATAGAATCGTAATGCGAGGTATTCTTGCATCCAACCGTCAGATTCACGATCATAAGATCGCCGTTTTTATGCTTTTGTGTGTTGATCTGCGTGATGGAGACCTTCATCTCCGCCAACGCCATAGAAATATTGGCAATCACGCCGATGCCGTCCTCAAGCTCCAGAGAGAGCGATGCCTCGTAGATCGTTCCGAAATCGGCGGCATCCTCCTTCTCCCATTCAGCGCGAACGAAGCGGGATTGGTTTTCGGGATCCTTTTGGCCGTTGATAACGTTCTGGCAATCACATTTATGAAGCGAAACGCCAAAGCCGCGCGTGATAAATCCGATGATCTTATCACCGGGAAGCGGATTACAGCATTTGGAGAACTTGATCTGGCAACCTCTTTCTCCGTCCACGATTACACCGCCGCGCGAGCGCGAAACGGTGTTGGGCTTTGTTATCTTGACGCTCTTGATTTCTTCCTCGGGCGTGGGCGCGGGAGCGCGGGAGACGGCAATCTTCTCTACCTCCTCCTTAATGCGAGGAAGGAAGCGCTGGATCGAAATTCCGCCGAAGCCGAGCGTATTATAGAAATCATCCGCATCCTGAATGCCGATTCTTCTGGATACGCCAACAACGATCTCGTCCATCTCCTCATCCGTGATCACACGGGAAATGCGTCGGATCTCCTTCTCTACCTCCTGACGGCCGATCACGATATTTTCTGCCCGCTTTTCCTTCTTGAACCATTGGCGAATCTTCGTTCTTGCCTGACCCGTCTTCACAATCTTAAGCCAATCGCGGCTCGGGCCCTTGGAGCTTGACGAGGTGAGAATTTCAATGATCTCGCCGTTATTGGGCACGCGGTCAATCGGAACGATCACGCCGTTGATCTTCGCGCCGACCATCTTATTTCCGACGGCAGAATGGATCGCATAGGCAAAATCGATCGCCGTGGAGCCAAGAGGCAGAGAGATGACGTCACCCTTGGGAGTGAAAACGAATGTCTCGTCGTGGAAAATATCGGTCTTGAAGGAGCGCATAAATTCATCAGGGTCGCGCGTGTTTTCATCCGATTCAAGAAGCTGGGAGATCCAGCGAAGCTTTTCGTCGATATCGGAGGCACTCTTTTCGCCCGATTTGTATTTCCAATGTGCGGCCAAACCGTATTCCGCCTCGTGATGCATCTGCTCCGTGCGAATCTGTACTTCAAAGGGAACCGCGCCGTGCCCCATAACCGTGGTATGCAGGGATCGGTAGAGGTTGGGCTTGGGTGTGGAAATATAATCCTTGAATCTGCCGGGAACCGATTTAAAAAGCTCGTGCACGAGACCGAGCGCCGTATAGCACTCAAGCTCGGTGGCAACGATGATGCGCACGGCATAAAAATCGTAGATCTCCTCGAAGGAGCGGTTCAAAACATAGACCTTGCGATAGAGACTGTATACCGACTTGATGCGGCTTTCAAGAACGAAATGAATATCGTTTTCCTTCAGTTTTGCCGTCAGAATATCCTTCGCCTCATCCAAAAAATCGCGGCTTTGCCCGTATTTTTTCTGAATGGAATCCTCGATCTCATCATATCCGATGCGGTCAAGGTAATAAAGACTGATATTTTCAAGCTCCTGCTTGATCTTCTGGATACCGAGTCTGTGCGCCAAGGGCGCATAGATATACATCGTTTCCAGAGCGATGGCTCTTTGACGGTCCTCCTTCTTTGCGGAAAGCGTGCGCATATTGTGCAAGCGATCGCCAAGCTTGATGAAGATGACACGGATATCCTTATTCATCGCCAAAAGCATTTTTCGGATATTTTCGATATGCGCTTCTTCCTTATCCGCCACCTGCACCTGAATGATCTTCGTCAAGCCGTCAACGAGCATCGAGACCTCCTCGCCAAACATTTTTGCGAGGGTTTCAAGGCTGGTGCGATCCGCGCAATCCTCCACGGTATCGTGCAGAAGCGCCGCACAGATCGAATCCGTATCAAGGCCGAGCTCGGCAACGATGGTGGCCACCGCAACGGGGTGGCATATATAAGGCTCTCCGCTGAGGCGCATCTGCCCCTCGTGCAGGCTCTTGGCATACAGAAAGGCCTGGCGGATCTTTTCGATATTATAGATTTTATCACTGCTCTCGATGAGATCGAGAAGCGGTTGCATTTCTGTAAACATACCTGTTACCTGTCCTGTGTCTCACTTCTTTGCTGAGAACGCAATCTGCGCAAAAGATTGGATTTTTCCAGATCTGCCTTTGCGGAGGAATAATGCAGATGGAAGGTATAAAGCTCGTCCTTCGTCTCCTCAATTCCAACAACGTTCAGCTCGGTGAGCACCTTAATGATAATTTTCAGCTTGATGTATCCGATGCGCCTCCCCTCTGCGGGCGCGGAGGTCTTGGCACATATTTCCCTATGGCTGAGCGTATTGAGACCCAGACGGGAGGATGCGAGAATCAGGCGGTAAACTGCGGCAAAATCGTTTCTGTCAGGAAGAATATCCTCCTCCGCCGCAAAGGATTCGCCTGCCCAGATCTCGGCAAAGCGCGACTTTTCGCCATCGTTTTTCACATTCTGTTTTTCGGATGCGCGGATATCCTTGACGATCAGCTGAACGGAGCGACGCCCCATCCAATCGTTGACATCAATAGTGAAGATCAGATCCGCATAGTCTCCGACAAAAAGGCCGAGAGACTGGGGTGATGCCGAGAAGAACATTGCCGTCAGATCCTTGCCGTCCTTGGTCAGAGTAAGCCTCGTATGCTTTCCCTCGCTGACGGGGGTGATATCCGACACGGTGATACCGTACATAGCAAAGGTGGGGATCGGATTTCCGACACCGTAGGGCTCAAGCGAGCGAAGCGCCTCGGCAAGAGACATATTCACCTCGTCAAATCCGACGGAAAGATCCGCCTCCACGGTGGGAACCATATCCTCTTCCCTGAGGTTTTCTCTGGCATACTGATTGATTTTTTCACAAAACAGCGGAAGATTTTCGCGCGTGACGGAGAGTCCTGCGGCAAGCTCGTGACCGCCAAATTTTACGAGAAGGTCACTGCAGTAGCAAAGGCCGTCCACAAGGTTCATTCCCTTAATGCTTCGACCTGAGCCCTTACCGACATCCACGCCACCGGGGAGTTTTTCGCCTCCCTCAAAGGATACGAGGATGGAGGGGCAGCAGAATTTTTCCGTGATTCTCGAGGCGACGATTCCGATAACGCCGTGATGCCAATTATCGGCCGAAAGCACGATAACGGGCGTATTTTTAACATCGATCTCGTCTTCGATGATGCGGAAGGCATCCTGAATGATCTTATTTTCCTCGTTCTGTCGCTCCTTATTGGCCGCGCAAAGCTCCTCCGCAATGCGGAAGGCCTCGTTATAGTTCGAGGCAAGAAAAAGCTCCACGGCGCGCGAGGCGCTCTTGATACGGCCTGCGGCGTTGATACGCGGCGCAAGCGTGTAGCCGATATAACCCGACGAAATCTTGGTTGCCTTCTTCTTGCGCAGATCCGTTTTTTTATCCTCGGAGCGGCTGGCGGCCGCATCCATCAGCGCGAGAAGGCCGGGGCGCTTCGTGTTTTCGATCATCTTCAGACCGTAGCTGACGATGATACGGTTTTCTCCGTGAATCGGCATCACGTCTGCAATCGTGCCGATCGCAACGAGATCGGAATAGAGAGAAAACATCTTCTGCGTTGCGGAAATGCGGCTCTTGGCGCTCTGTTTTTCCTCGATGGCGCAAATAAACTTGAAAACAACGCCGACACCTGCAAGCTCCTTGAAAGGATAGGTGCAATCCGGACGGTGCGGATTGATCACGGCAACCGCCGCAGGAAGCTCTGCGCGGCACTCGTGGTGATCCGTGATCACGAAATCAATTCCGAGCTTTTTTGCATACAGAACCTCATCGATCGCGGTGATACCCGTATCCACCGTGATGATAAGCTTCGTTCCCGATGCGGCAAGACTGTCCAGCGCCTGCGGCGTGACGCCGTAGCCATCCGTGGCGCGGTTCGGGATATAATAATCCACGATGGCACCGAGGGATTTGAGATAGAGATAGAGCGTGCAGACCGATGTCACACCGTCCACATCGTAATCACCGTAAATGGTGATCTTTTCGCGACGGGAGATCGCGGCAAGAACGCGGCGCACAGCCAGCGGCATATCCTTCAGATCATAAGGATTGCAGAGCATCTCGCTTTCCATAGCGAGAAAGGTTTTTGCATCCTCGGGCGTTTTATAACCGCGCGAATACAATAGCTTCGCGACGATCGGGTGCACCCTGAGGGAGTGAGCAATCGCGCTTGCACCACGCGAAAGCTCGGGGGAATCGGCAGATCGCAATATCCACCGCTTCTCCCGAATCATCATAGAATTTTCGGACATTATTTTAACCATAGTCGAGACAAAAAGTCCCGCCTTCCATTTTATTATCAAAGGAAAATCACCTTGCAGGGGGTGTCCCTCACGGTCTTGCTTTCACCCGTGCTCAAAGAATCGGAGCAAAGTGCTCCATTAAGGAGACGGCGATATAAACGCCATCCAATGCGGCACTCGTTATGCCGCCTGCATATCCCGCGCCTTCACCGCCGGGATAAAAGTTCTGATATCCGATCGCAAGACGCGAAATCGGATCGCGTAAAATTCGGATCGGCGCACTCGTTCTCGTTTCGGCGCCTGTTAAAATTGCCTGAGAATCGGCAAAGCCCTCGATTTTTTTATCGAACGCGAGCAAGGCATCGCGAATGCCGCGGTGGGCAAATTCGGGCAGATATTTTTCGGGAGAGACGAAGGAAAGATTCCTTCCGCCCATATAGGTTGGCAAAACCCTTCCGAGTCGCGCACCGACGGGCTTTCCCGAAAGAAAATCGCCAACGGTGCAGATCGGCGCACGGTACGCACCGCCGCCTTCAGAAAATGCGGCGCGCTCAATTTTTCTTTGAAATTCGATCGCGGCAAGCGGCGTTGCGCCGTAATCCTCGCGGAAGACGGAGCAAACGACGGCACTATTGGAATTTTCACCGTCTCTTGCACGCTCGCTCATTCCGTTAACCACAACGCCTCCCTGCTCCGATGCGGCCGCAACCACCGTGCCGCCGGGGCACATACAGAAGGTATAGACGCCGCGGATCTTCGTATTGTGCGAAAGGTTATATTCCGCGTGCCCCAATGCGGGATGCCCCGCAAAATCGCCGTACATCGCGCGGTCGATATCCTCGGCGCGATGCTCAATGCGCATTCCAACGGAAAAGGGCTTTGCTTCAAGAGCGATTCCCTCGGAAATCAAGTCTTCATAGGTATCTCTCGCGCTATGTCCGATGGCGAGAATCAGCGCGCCTGCGGCAATATCACCCGCCGACGTCTTTACGGCACTCACAACGCCGCCTTGGCTGACGGCGCGGATGAAGCGCGTGTTGAAAAGAACCTTACCGCCGAGGCGCTCGATGGCATCAATCATATTTTGCGTTACGACACGCAAAACGTCCGTTCCCACGTGGGGCTTCGCTTTTATAAGAATATCGGGATCGGCTCCCATTTCAACGAGCGCAGAAAGAACGAAGGCCGTATGCGGATCGTTCAGCCGCGTTACGAGCTTTCCGTCAGAAAAGGTGCCCGCACCGCCTGCGCCAAACTGAATATTGGTTTCGCTGTCAAGAATCTGCTCACTGTGAAAACGCTCCACGGCCTTCACTCGCTGATCCACCGCTCCGCCCCGCTCAAGAACGATCGGCGCATAGCCGTTTTTGGCAAGAAGCCAAGCAGCAAAGAGGCCGCACGGCCCCGTGCCGACAACTACGGGCGGCGCAGAAAGCGGATGGCTTCCGATCGAATAGGTCAGCGCCTCGTCACGGAGCGGAGAAATACGGTGCTCCTTGCATCGCGCCTCGGATATTTCCTCCTGCACCTCGCGGGCAAGCACGGAATACACGAAGCGGATATCCTTTTTCTTTCGTGCATCCACGCTTTTTCTATATACGGAAAGGGTGACACCGCGAGTGCTGACACGCGCACGGGCGAGTCTTCCCTTTGCTATTTCGAGTGCTTCCTCGGGCGAGGCGGATACGGAAAGCGAAATATCGTTTACAATATAGCTGAACGCTTTCATAAGCGCCCTCCCTTCCAAAAAAAATGAAATTGGCGGGGTTCACCCGCCAATCCGCACGATGGATTTCGATTTCTTAACCCGAAATCTTCAGAAAATCCACGAGAAGCCAGATAACAACAGAACCTGCAAGACATCCGAGGATGCTGAGTCCCATTTTCAGCAAGTTGAATTTTTTATCGTTCATTAGATCCTCCATTTTGCATAGAGCAAGAGCAGACACTCCCTTAAAGCTGATTTTCGTGCATCACCTTTTGCATCAGATACTTTTTCAGCGAATCGGGAGTGAAGTTGCGGGAAAGGTTGCAATCGTTTGCCACGGAAATGATACCCGTTTCCTCGGAAACGACGATAATAACCGCATCGCTGGTTTCGGAAAGGCCGATGGCCGCTCTATGTCGCGTTCCAAGGTCGGAATCCACGTCGGAGCGCCTCGTCAGCGGCAGAAGACAGCCTGCGGCGGCGATACGCGCTTCATCGATGATCACGGCGCCATCGTGCAACGGTGCTTTATGGAAAAAAAGATTGCGCAGAAGGAAGGAATTCACATCGGCATTCACCGCAACGCCCGTTTGAATCACATCGTCGATCTTCGTCGTTCTTGCAATAACGATCAGGGCGCCCGTCTTGGTTTTGGAGAGATCGGCAACCGCAATGCAGATCTGATCGATCGCGGAATTGACGGCTTCCTTCTTCTTTCTGTCTCCGATTGCGGTGATGCTCGAAAGCGTTCCCGATCCGATCTTCTCAAAGGCATCACGGATTTCGGGCTGAAAAATGATCAGAAGCGCAACGCCGCCAAGTCGAATCACGGAATCGAGAATATAAAAGGTCCCCCAAAGCTCAAATTCATATGTGAAAAGGTAAAGCACGAGGCAAACGCCGATTCCGATCAGAATTGTGTGACTTTTTCGGTTAAAAACAAAGTGGAAAAGGAAATAAAGCAGGGCCGCAAGGAGAATAATATCAAGTACATCAAAAAAGCTGATAGTCGCAAAGGACTGCGCGGCGGAAGCGATAAAGGCGGAAAATCGATCCGCTACCTTTCCCAAGGAAAAATTCAATAAAACATTCATCTATAATCTCCCCTATCGATGACAATAGGATATTTTTAAAAATACTCACCGCTTAGATTATACCACATTGATTTTAAAAAATCAATAATATTATATAATTATTTTATTTAATTCCGAAATTTATCCTCCACCTCTTGACAAAATCGTTTTTTTGTGTTATATTTGTATCATATGATACACTTTCGGAGGGAAAATGAATAAAAAAGAAGAATCGTTTCTTTCAAGAAGCTTTCTCTTCAAGGGAATGAGCGAGGGCGAGGTCTACTCGCTTCTTTCGGACACCTCGGCCGAAAGCATACGTTGCGCCCGAGGAGAAAAGATCAAAATTTCGCAAGCGCTGGCCTTTGTTTACAGCGGAGAATGCGAAATCATCCGCCGCCACGGCGAGCACGAGAGGCTGGTGCTGAACATCCTGAAAAGCGGAGACAGCTTCGGCATTCTTTCGGTTTTCACGGAAGCGCCCGCGCCCACGGAGATTCTTGCAAAAAAAGAATGCTCTATTTTGTTTCTTTCACGCACTTCTCTGGTTACGCTCACGGAAAAATCCCCCGCCGTTGCAATGAATATCATCCGCTTTTTATCGGATCGCGTTTCTTTTCTGAACCAAAGGATCGCAACGCTTGCAAGCACGACCGTTTCGGAAAAGCTCGCATCGCACATTAAGGAGGAAATGCAGAAAAACGGCACCTGCTTTCCTTTCCAAGCCGCGAAGGTGGCTCGGAGAATCGGTGCAGGTCGCGCTTCTCTGTATCGCGCCCTTAGCGCGCTTAGTGGAGACGGCGTTCTTTCCCACGAGGAGGGGCTGCTTCGGATTCATAAGCCCGAATACTTTGATAACAATTAAAGGAGATATATCACTATGAAAAAACTACTCACTCTGCTCTTGCTTCTTTCTCTTGCGCTGACCGCGCTTTCCTCCTGCTCTTGGTGGGATAAGGGAGAGAAAATCACCGTTGGCTACCTTGCGGGCCCGACGGGAATGGGACTCGCAAAGCTCATCGCCGATACGCCCGAGAATTCCGAGAAATACGAATTCGCCGCATACACCGATCCCAACAATGCGGCACCCGATCTGATCAACGGAACGATTGATATGGCTTGCCTGCCGACGAATGCGGCCGCAAATCTCTTCAACAAAGGAAAGGACATTTCCGTTATCGCCGTAAACACCCTCGGCTCTCTTTATATCATCGCCGACGAAAATGCAAATATTGAGACGATCAGCGATTTGGAGGGAATGACGGTCTACGCCAGCGTTCCCGGCTCGACCACAAAGCCGATCCTTGATTTCATCCTTGAAGGAAACGATGTGAACGCTACCGTTTCCGTGGAAAGCGCAACGCACGAGGATCTGATCGAAAAGGTGAAATCCTCGAACGGTACTGCGATCGCCGTGCTCCCCGAGCCCAAGGTGAGCGCAACGCTGATGCAGGCAACGAATTACGAGGTGAAGCTCAATCTTTCCGAGGAATGGAGCAAGGTTTCCGAGGAGCCGCTTGCTATGGGATGCATCGTGG
>JAZTWU010000180.1:0-37329 GCA_045636085.1 Eubacteriales bacterium | reverse complement strand
CAATCCTCAAAAACATCACGCTTGCTCCGGTTAAGCTCGGTCTTCTGAAAAAAGCCGAAGCGGAAGCGCTGGCTATGAAACTGCTTGAGAGAGTCGGACTTGCCGATAAGGCAAATGCTTATCCCTCACAGCTTTCGGGCGGCCAGAAGCAGAGAGTTGCCATCGCGCGCGTGTTCCTCAAGAACCCCAAGCTTCTGATTTTGGACGAGGCGACCTCCGCGCTGGACAATGCAACCGAAATGCAGGTGCAGGCGGCGCTGGAGAAGCTTGCCGTTGGGCGCACCGTGCTCGTCGTGGCGCACAGGCTTTCCACCGTGAAGAATGCAGAGCGCATCATCGTTTTGGATAAAAACGGAATCACGGAAAGCGGAACGCACGAGCAGCTCTTGGCGCTGAATGGCAAATATAAGGAGCTTTACGAATACCAATTCCGCATTTAAATAACAATTGTTTACATACAGCAGGGGTGAATGCTATGAATGAAAGAATCGTTTTGCCCGTTGCCTTGCAGATCGTAACGGACGATATCGGATGGTTTTATGGGCGCGATACGCGCTGCTCGGAGGGACCTTCCCGTACGGGACTTCCCCGTCGCCACGTGGCGGAGGATTATGCCGCGATCGATGCGGTCGGTAAGGCCATCGGAATGAAGATCAATTGTCCCTTCGTGATCGGCGAATGGGATAAGAAAAACCGCCTGCGCGGTATGCCACATGCAACCAATAACGAGCAGGGATGGGATATGGCATCGCAGATCGATTATGCCGAGGCGGAGCGCTGCCTTGAGGTGATCAACCGCGCGGAGAATTTAGAGATTGCCTTCCACGGTCTGATGCATGGCTATTGGCAGGATGGCATCAGCCTTGCGGATCAGGAATTTTCCTATCCGAGATCCTTGGATTATAAAACGAAATATGCCCCCGCCTCCTGGCTTGTGCCGGTGGATAATGCGTATTTTGAAAGCCACATCGAAGCATTTTTCCAAATCTATGAGGATTGGGGCTTTAAGAAAAAGATCCGCTCCTTCACCTCTCCCTCCTGCGTGCAGGGCGGCATTGAGGACAACCGCCATCTGACGGCTATGATGAAAAAATACGGCATGGTTTACTGGGCAAACGCATGGAACAGAGTGAAGAACCTCTGCGAGGTGATTGACGGCGTTATTTTCGTCAATAAGGCGGGAAGCCCGAGAGGCATTCCGTGGGATGCATACGGCATCGATCCCGATGCGCTGGAGGATTATTCCTTTGATTACTACAACGGTGTCGAGATTGCGGAGCGCGCGATCTTCGGAACGCATTGGCCGAATTTTCTTCATTTCAATCCTGCGAGAAATCTCGATAATCTGGATGGTTGGGTGCGCTATTTTGCCCGCCAATCCGAGATCTTCGGCCTGATGATTTCGAAGGATATCGCCTTTGCCGCATCGCAGGCCGTGTATCGCAAGAGAGCCGTGATCGAGCGCACGGCAAAGGGGGCTGTGATCGATCTTTCCGCTGTGGACGGCGCGGGAGCGCTCGGCCTTTCGGATACCTTCTATCTGAGCCTTGATAAGTCGCTTTGCCCTAAGGCGACGAGCGGCGCGCAGCTTTTGCTCTATGAAAAGAAGAAGGAGTTTTGCACCTATGAAATCAAGCGCACGGGGGAGCGCTTCGTTTCGCTTTCCTTCGAAAAATAAGCCCCTCCGATTTTGACTTTTTATTATATTAGGATGGAAATAAAATGAAAAGAAAACTGCTTTTGCTTGCACTTCTTTCGCTTCTTTGCTGTCTTTGCCTCGCTTCCTGCGGCGGCGAATGCAAGGAGCATCTTTGGGATGACGGTACCACGATCGGTGGCGGCGGATGCACGGAGGATGAGCGGATCCTTTTCCGTTGCACGGCCTGCCAGGAAACCAAGGAGGAAACCGTGCCGGCACCGGGTCATAATTTCGTTTTCGTTGAGACGATTGAAGCGACCTGCACCGAGGATGGAAGCACCGTTTATTCCTGCACCGCTTGCTCGGAAACGAGCTATGAATCCATCGCATCGCCGGGACACACGCTTTCCACGGAGTTTTCCTCGGATAGCTATGAGCATTGGCTGGCCTGCTCTGCCTGCTCCGACCGCGTGAATTCGGAGGAGCATTCCTTCGTTGACGGCTACTGCGAATGCAAGGAATCGGTTCTGATTTTCGAAGCGATTTCAGAGGACGGTGAGACGGTTGGCTATAAGCTTTCGGGCATCCGCTCGGGCTATGCGAGCCTGATCACGGAGGTCGTTGTTCCCGATACCTATCACGGCTTGCCCGTGACGGCTGTGGATTTTGGCAATTGGGGCGTCAAAACGGCGCTGACGAAGGTGACGCTCGGACGGAATGTGCAGACCGTGGAATCCTATTGCTTTGAGGGCTTCACGGCGCTGAAGACCGTGCTTGGCGGCGAGGGTGTGAAACGCCTTGCTTCTTGTGCGTTCTCGGGATGCGAGAGCCTTGAGACCTTCTCCTTTGCAAGCACGCTGACCTATATCGGAGATCGCGCCTTCTACGGATGCATTTCGCTTTCCTCCGTTGTGATCCCCGTTGGCGTGACCTATATCGGAGACTACGCCTTCTATGATTGCAAGAGCGTCGGAACTCTCGTTTATAATGCGAAGGATGCCGAGTTTTATATGGAATACGGCTACAACGGCGCATCGAACCCCTTCACCTACCTTGGCGCGGATAAGGCGCAGGTGCGTGTGACGGTCGGCGCGGCGGTGGAGGTGATCCCCGCAAGGCTTTTGTATTCGGTGCTTCGCCCCGTTGTTTCGATGGAGAGCACCGTGCTGAAAAGGATCGGCTCGGAGGCCTTCCGCAACTACAACCTGCATTTCACCGAAATAACGCTTCCCGAAACACTGGAGACGATCGGAGACTGCGCCTTCCTTGGCTCTCGCATTGAGCAGGTCGTTATCCCTGCGGGTGTGACGCGGATCGAAGCCTATACCTTCGAGGACTGCGAGGCGCTGAAGAGTCTTGTGATCGGCGAGGGAGTGACCGATATCGGCACGGGTGCCTTCAACAATTGCACCGCGCTGGAGCAGATCACGATCCTCGGCTCGCTCTCGGAAATGAGCACGGAGGAGCGCGAAAATGTGGACGAGGATTCCCTGATCTTCGGAAATTGCGGCGCAAACGGTGCGGGGCTTTCCGTGACGGTTGGTGCGGCGGTGGAGAAGATCCCCTCCTATTTCTTCTATGCCTCCGATATGATGGGCCTTTCGACGGGGCTTTCAAGCCTCACCTTCGCGCAAAACAGCGCTTGTAAGGAAATCGGCGCTTATGCCTTCACGGATTGCGGCGATTTGGAGCAGGTTCTGCTTCCCGCAGGGCTTGAGAGCATCGGAAAGGGTGCCTTTGCCGAAACCTCGGTTGCCGCGATCGCGATTCCCGACAGCGTGATCTCTTTGGGCGCGTATGCCTTTGACAGCTGTCTCTCGCTGAACCTTCTTTCGATCGGTGCGGGATTATCCTCTCTGCCCGAGAGCGCCTTCAAAGGCTGTTATGCGCTCACCTATCTCGTTTTGCCGAACGGCATTGAGCGCATCGGCAGCAGTTGCTTTTACAATACGAATATAAGCTATCTTCAGATCGGCACGGGGCTTTCCGAGGTCGATGAGACCGCCTTCCCCCGAAAGGTGCGCGAGGTGATCAATCTTTCCTCCTTCGATTATGCGCAGTTCCATAACGAATGGTATTCTTCCTATGCGATGCCCGAGATCCTTACCTCCGCCGAGCAATCCTCGATGCGCATCGTGGCAAGCACGCTGATCGATACGGCGGTCGGTGCGCAGGTGGTTGGCTATTTCGGCGGAACGAGAACGCTGACGATCCCCACGAAGGCGCAGATCGCCTCCTGCGGACTCACGGCGCTCACCGTTGCGGCAGATGCTTTTGAAAGCAGCGGCTATGAGGCGGTTGTGATCTCGGATGCCGTCAGCGCCATCGGAGAGACCGCCTTCCGATACACGCATTCGATGCAAACCCTCGTTCTGGATGCAACCGCCGGACTTTCGGTCGGCGCCTCCGCCTTCTATAACAGCGCGCTTTCGGAGATCGAGCTTAAAAACGGCGCGCAGATCGCCGTGATCAACGAGCAGGCCTTCCGTGCAAGCAATCTTGAGAGCATTTCGCTCGTCAACGCGGTTTCGATTTATGATTTCGCCTTCGCGGACTGCCCAAAGCTTCAGAGCGTTTCCTTTGCATCTTTGCAAAGAGTGCGTGACGGCGTTTTCGAGGGCTGTATCTCCCTGACGAGCGTGGATCTTCCCTCGAGCGTGAACGGTATTGGAGAAAGAGCCTTTGCGGACTGCATAAGCCTCGCGGCCTTTGAGATCCCGAGCGGCCTTGCACCCCAGAATCTTTCGGATTCCGCCTTTGCGGGATGCCTTTCTCTGGAGGCCTTCACGGTGGAGTCGGGCGCAAGCAACTTCCGCGCCGTGGACGGCGTTCTTTACGATTATTCCTATGGCACGAATCTCGTGCTTTACCCTGCCGGCAGGGAGGCGGCCGTCTTTGAGATGCCCGCAGGTGTCACGACGATTCATTCCTATGCCTTCCGCGATGCCGTTTATCTTCAGACGGTGATTTTCGCCGAGGGTGTGACTTCTGTTCCCGTCGGCGCCTTTGAGGACGCGCAGATCAGCCTCGTTGTGCTCCCCGATAGCGTGACGAGCATTGCGGAGAGTGCCTTCCGCGATTGCAAGCGCCTCGTGCGCGTGATCCTTGGCGCAAATCTTTCGCAGGTGCACGAGCGCGCCTTCATCGGATGCGATAGCCTTAAGGAAATTTACAATCCCTCCTCGCTTGATCTTTCCTATCTCGGCAATGCCGTGATCACCGATATGAGCAAAGCGAGCGCCTATACGGTGCAGGGCGATTATCTCTTTAAGACCGTGGAGGACACGCATTTTCTGATTGCCTACCTCGGCGGCTCGGATGCATTGGTGCTCCCTGCAAGCTTTAACGGCGAGAGCTATGCGATCGCCACCTGTGCTTTTGCGAATCTTCCCATTCGCTCGGTTTCTATCCCTGCCGCGGTCAGCGCGATCGGTGACGGTGCCTTTGCAGAGTGCACGCTGCTTTCGCGCGTGGAGATCACCACCGCGATCGCGGAGGTGGATGTCTATGCGGGCATCTTCTATAACGCAGGCAAGGCCTGCGGCGGTATGGACGTGATCTTCACCGATGCCTGCACCACCGTTCCCGCCTATCTCTTCCACGACACCTACGCTTATATCCGTACGGTGACGATCGGAGCGGGCGTGCAAAAGCTTGGTGCGGAGGCCTTTGCGGGCTGTGAGGGGCTTGAGACCGTTTATTACAACGCGATCCACGCCACCCGTGCCTCCAACTCGGCGTATCCCTTCAGAGATTGTTATTCCAAGGAGGTCACCTTTGTGATCGGCGATCAGGTGGAATACCTCGGAAGCGGACTTTTGCGCAATAGCGGCGCACATGAAATCTCGAAAAAGGATTTCACCGTTGGCCGTCTCGTGATCGGAGAAAACACCGCTCTGGAGAATATCCCCTACGATCTGACCGACCATATCTTCGATATCGTGTTCTGCGGATCGGAGGAGAAATTCGTTGCGGCCTTTGATTGCTTCGAGGGGTCTCATTCGATGAACGAAATGCTGTATCATTGCACCGTTTATTTTGTGACAGAGGAATGATGCAAAAAAGTAAATAAAAGTGTGCAAAAAGCGCCAACGGAAAGCGAAATGCGATCCGTTGGCGCTTTTTTATGTAGGAAAATAAATTTAGAAAAACAGAAAAAATTATTCGCAATCCGCGGTTGCAACCACGGCGACGCCCGTCTCGGCCACGTTCTCAATGATCACGTCGCCAACCTTGATGGGGCAAGTGGGACGCGCCTCATTGATCTTTTCCATAACGGAAAAGACCTTTTCCTTCGGCACGGTGGATGCGGTTTTCACGGCGACGACGGTGCCGCACAGGGTGCGAACGGTGCTCGTCACGGTGCGCTCGGGATGCGTGCATTCCTTCTCAGCGTAAACGGTGCCGCGCGCGCAGGCGTTGCCCGCAACGGAGAGGGGCTTGCCCTCGCCATCCAGCTCCACGGTGAGAGTGCAACCTCTGGGGCAAACGATGCAGGTTAAAATTCTTTGAGCCATTTCCTTTTACCTCCTATCAGTCGGCAAGACCGAGAGAGATTTCTCCCTCGCCGATTTCCTTCAGCCACTCCGCCTTAACGGTGACGGTTTCCATTTCGCCCGGCGCAAGCTTCAGCGTTTTCTTCTGCAAAAGCACGCGGTCGCCCGCCTTCAGAACGATCTTCTTGCCTCTGAAAACATCCGATACGCGGAAATAAAGGCGCGTATCCTTGGCCTCGGTGAGGATCTGGGGAACGGTGTAGCGCACGAGTCCGTCCGTCTTCACGCCGACGCTGATCTTATCTCCGAGCGTTTCACCGCGAAGGAATCGCACGGCGGCCTCGCCTGCGATCGCGGCCTCCTCGGAAACATAGTCCACGAGATCGTGCACGTGCAGAACGTTGCCGCAGGCAAAAACGCCGGGGATCTTCGTCTGTCTGTCTCCGTCCACGAGAGCGCCGTTCGTGATGCGATCCATCGGAACGCCTGCCATCGCGGTCAGCTCATTCTCGGGGATCAGGCCGCAGGAGAGCAGAAGCGTGTCGCAGGGGATGGTCTGCTCCGTGCCCGCAATGGGGCGGCGGCGCTCATCCACCTTCGCGATCGTAACGGCCTCAAGGCGCTCCTTGCCGTGGATGTCCACGACGGTATGCGAAAGAAGAAGGGGGATATTGAAATCATTGAGGCATTGCTCGATGTTGCGCGCAAGACCGCCCGAATAGGGCATCAGCTCACAAACGGCCTTGACGGTCGCGCCCTCCAGCGTCATTCTTCTTGCCATAATCAGGCCGATGTCGCCCGAGCCGAGGATCACGACCTCGCGGCCGGGCATCATACCCTTCATATTAACGAACTTTTGTGCCGTTCCCGCCGTATAAATGCCTGCGGGGCGCGTGCCCGCGATTCCGAGCGCGCCCTTCGGGCGCTCACGGCAACCCATAGCGAGGATCACGGCACCTGCCTTGATCTCAAAAATGCCTTCCTTGGCGCTTCTGGCAACCACGGTGCGATCGGGAAGAAGCTCCGTGACCATCGTTTCGGTCATATAGGGAATGCCGCGCTCCTTCACCTGCTCGGCATAGCGGTGCGCGTATTCGGGGCCGGTCAGCTCCTCGCCGAAGCGGTGCAGACCGAAGCCGTTATGGATGCATTGGCGCAGAATGCCGCCAAGCGCCGTATCTCTTTCCAGAATGAGGATGTCGCGCAGGCCCTGATCGTAGGCGGCGACGGCGGCGGCAAGGCCGGCAGGGCCTCCGCCGATAATAACGAGCTCTTTTTCTATCTGTTTCATCGCTTGTCTCCTCACTTCTTGGTGTAGCCGATATTCATCTTGGAATTGCCGCCGAATTTCGTGACCTCGGTTTCATCGATGCCGAGCTCCTTCGCGATCAGCTCCACGATATAGGGCGTGCAGAAGCCGCCCTGGCATCTTCCCATACCCGATCTCGTGCGGCGCTTCACGCCGTCCACGTCGCGGGGCTTGGGATTTTGGCGCAGAGCCGCAAGGATCTCGCCCTCGGAGACCGTTTCGCAACGGCAGATGATGTGCGCATAGGAGGGATCCTTCTTGATCACCTCGTTCTTTTCCTCGTTGCTCATAGCCGCAAATTCGTGCATCGGGCGGCGCTTTCCGTTGAAGTCGGCGCGCTTTTGCATTGCGATACCCTCCTTTTCGAGAAGCTCGCGCACGTATTCTGCGATCGCGGGAGCAGAGGAGAGACCGGGGCTCTCAATACCTGCCACCTGAATGAAGCGGGGCGCGGCGGGGCGGATGATGAAATCCCCCGTGCATCCAACGCTTCGCAGTCCTGCAAAGGAGGTGATATTCTTGGAGAAATCAATGCCCTTCACCTGCTCACCTGCTTGCAGGCGAACCTTGGCAAGTCCCTCTGCGGTGGTTTTCGTATCGGATTTTTCCTCGATATCCTCTGCCGTCGGGCCGAGAAGGAGATTTCCGTCCACCGTCGGGGAAACGAGAATGCCCTTGCCCATCTTCGAGGGGCAACGGAACACCGTGTGCGTGATCACGCCGCCTGCGGCCTTATCGAGCAGAAGGTATTCGCCGCGTCTGGGGGCAACGCAGAAGGAATCGTCGCCGATCATCGCGGCGATCGCATCCGAATAAACGCCTGCGCAGTTCACGGCGAAGGTCGCCTCCACGGCGCGCCCGTCCTTTGCGACGGCGCGATAGCCCGCTTCGGTTTTCTCGATGGCACAGACCTCAAAATTCAGATAAAGCTCGGCGCCGTTGTCCATTGCGTTTCCGATGGCGGCAATGCAAAGCTCATAGGGGCAAACGATGGCTCCCGTGCCCGCGCGAAGCGCGCAGGTCACGCCGTCGCCGATGTTCGGCTCGATCGCAAGGATCTCGTCGCGCTTAAGAAGAGAAAGCTGTCTTACGCCGTTTTTCTCGCCTCTTGCCTTCAGATCGGCAAGCGTCTTTTCATCCTCCTTGGAAAAGCCGACAACCAAGGAGCCGTTGTTTTTATATTTCACGCCGAGATCTCGGCAGATCTCTTCCATCATCTCGGAGCCGCGCACGTTGAAGCGGGCCTTCAGCGTTCCCTCCTTGGCATCAAAGCCTGCGTGCACGATGGCGCTGTTTGCACGGGTGGCACCCATAGCCACGTCGTTTTCCTTCTCGAGAATGGCAACGCGAAGTCCGTATGCCGTCAGCTCGCGGGCAACCATACCGCCGATCACGCCGCCGCCGATAATCAATCCGTCTAACATTTTTTTCTCCCAAAAGATTGTTTAATTTATAACAATACAGTAAGTATAGCATAAATGCGCGCATTTTTCAAGTGCGCGCGCGAAAATAAATGAAAAACCTTGATAATGCAAAAAATGTGCGCTCTTTGTATGGGGGTTGGTTTTTTGCACTTGTGGGGAAAAGTCGTTCGTCGACTCTAAAATTTTTGAAAAAATTATATGTTTCAACGAAGAGGAAGATCAAGGACTTTGTTTTTTACCATTTTTTTGAAAGAGAAAAGGAGCGATTTTTTTCTTTTCGTTCTTGCTTTTTTTCTTGCGATATGATAAAATGAAGAAAAAAGCGTGGAGGAAAAAGAGATGGAGCGTATGATCTATAAGAATATGGAGGTGCACAATGCGGCGGCGCTTTTGCCCGGGGATTTCGGCGGCGTTGTCTGGCGGCGCTATCCTATGGAGGTCTGCGAGCGCTTTGAGCGGGACGGTGCGCGCATTCAGGCGGGCGGCGCCACCGGCATTGAGCTTCGCTTCATTATGAAGAGTGAGCGCGTCGTGCTTTCCGTGCGCAGCGAAAGGGTTGGCCATTATCATATCTATCGCGGCGGCCTGCAGGGCGGCTGGTATGATCACGAGGGCCGAACCACCTCGCCCGAAAAAACCGAGATCGTGATCGAGCGCAAGGAGCAGGCGCTTGTGGAACGGATGCATAGGGATTATAATCTGCCCTGGGATCCCTCGCTCATCCGCATTATATTTGATCGCGGTCGCTTCGAGATCCTCGACGTGCTTGAGGGCGAGATCGAGCCGCCTGCCGAGGGGCAAACCCCACCGAAGACCATTCTTTTCTACGGATCCTCGATCACCCACGGCTCCAATGCGCTGAACGATTCCAATTCCTGGACGGCGATGGTGGCCGAGGGCTTGGGAATGGATAAGCTCAATCGAGGTCTTGCGGGAAGCTGCTGCATAGAGGAAAGCACGGTTTCGTATCTTGGCGAGCTTGGCAGGGCAGGAGCTTGGGATGTTGCCGTTCTCGAGCTTGGCATCAATGTTCTCAGCTACGGCGCGGATCTGCGCCGCGAGCGCACGCTGAATGCGCTGGATAAGATCGCAGGGCAAAATCCCGAAAAGCCGATCTTCGTGATTTCTCCCTTCTATAGCTACGAGGATTACGTCGGTGGCACGCGTGCCACCGATTGGAGAGAAACGATCCGCGCGGCCGTTTCGGAGCGCGGCTATAAAAACGTTACCTATATTCCCGGGGATGCGGTGCTCTCGGATATGCGCGGTATTTCCGCGGACGGCGTGCATCCCTCCGTGCGCGGTGTCGAAACGATTGCGCGCGTTCTCCTTGAGAAAATGAAAGAGGTTCTTGGATAAGGGAAGAGCGGATTTTTTTCTTTCGCTCTCGGTAAAATTTTCCGTCTGCGTATAGAACGCGGCGGGTTTGCGCAAATTTTCACCGAGGACTATTTTTCAGCGAAAGGAAAAAATATGAAGAAGATCATCTGCAAAAAGGAATACGATACCGAGAAGGCATCCCTTCTGAAGAAAAACGTTTTCGGCACTCCCGGCGATCCCGACGGCTATGAGGAGTGCGTGTATCAGACGGAGGATGGGGCTCTTTTTCTCTATGTGAATGGCGGAAAAGATTCCAAATATCCGAAGGAGGATATCAAGCGCCTCTCCAAGGAAACGGCGAAAAATTATCTTTGATTAAAAAACAAAACACAGCCGAAAGAAAAAGCCAAGCAGTGAAAAATGCCTGGCTTTTTCTTTAATATGTAAATAAATATTTGCAAAAACCTCATTTTATCAAAAAATAAACCGAGTTTTTTTGTTGTTTTGACTTTTGATTTTTTCTTGGCACTTTGAAAAAACATAAGAGAAAAAGCGAGGCGCGGCGGATGCTTTTTTTGATTGGCAGCGGCGATATGGCGAAATCGGGTTGACAAAAAATGCGCCGCTGTTTATAATGTATTTTAGTGGGACTTTTTGCTCCGCTTTGCAATCAATATTCTGAGAGGAGATACATATGGATCTCGTTTTATTAACGGCGCTGGGCGTTGGCGGTGCAACGCTGGTTGGCGCCCTGATCGGCTTCATTTTTAAAAGAATTTCGCACGGCTTCAGCGATATCGTGCTTGGCTTTGCGGCGGGCGTGATGCTTTGCGCGGCGGTGACGGGTCTGATTCTCCCTGCGATCGGGGAGGGGCGCGTAACGGATCTCCTCGTTGCCGTGGCGGGAATACTGTTCGGTGCGGTCTGCCTGCATCTCGTTGACCTTCTCGTGCCGCATCTTCATTCGATGGCGGAAAACGCCAAGGGGGAGGGAATTTCCGAAAAAAGCCGCCGTCTTGATAAGGTTTTTCTCTTCGTTCTGGCCATTGCCATCCATAATCTTCCCGAGGGCATTGCCGCAGGCGTTGGCTTCGGCTCGGGGGACGTGAGCGGCGCGATCTCGGTGGCTGTCGGTATCGCCTTGCAGAATATTCCCGAGGGAATGGTGATCATTGCGCCGATGCTTGCGGCCGGCGTTTCCCCGAAGAAAACCCTTCTTATTGCCTTCGGCACGGGTGCGATCGAGATTCTCGGCACCTTCGTCGGCTATTTTGCCGTCAGCATTTCTGCGGCGGTTTTGCCCTTTGCGCTGGCCTTTGCGGGCGGCACGATGCTTTATGTGATCAGCGATGAAATGATTCCGGAAACGCATTCGCACGGTCACGAGCGCGGCGCGACGTATGCGCTTCTCTTCGGATTTTGCCTGATGCTCGTGATGAATGCTCTGATCGGATGAGAAATAATGCACAAAAAATAATGTTTGATTTTAGTAAAAAAGTAGAAAGTCTTTAGTTTCATTTAAGTTATAACGACTTCTCTCTTGACTTCAATACTTAATTGTGATATATTATATTACGACCTAATGGCATTGTCGGATGGCCCTCGATGGGCGATCGCCCGTTGATGCTTTTCGGCAAAACGGCTCCGCCTGCCAAGCGGATGTCCGAAATAAAACGGCGAAAGAAAAAAGGAGAAAAAAATGAAAACAAGAATCCTCAGCTTGTTGCTTGTTCTCATCATGGCTGTCGGTATGCTCGCATCCTGCGGCGGTGGCGGTACGCCCTGCTCTAAGCATGTCGACAAAAACGGTGACGGTAAGTGCGATACCTGCTCTACCGCTTTCACCTGCCAGCATAAGGACAACGACCACAACCTCAAATGCGATGACTGCCAGGCTCCCGTAGAGTGCCAGCACGTAATCGACGAAGAAGGCTTCTGCGAGTACTGCGACTACGTAAAGTGCGTTAAGCACGTTGACCGCAACCACGACCTCGTCTGCGATAACAGCGGATGTGACGAGGCTGTTGCTTGCGTGAACCACGCAGACAGAAACGTTGACAACAAGTGCGACTGGTGTACTGTTGCCTTCACCTGCCCTCTGCTTGCGGCAGGCAAGGATCACGAAGACGGTAACCAGGACGGCGCTTGCGACGAGTGCTTCTTCATCACCGAGACGTTTAACTTCCCCTGGCTCACCACCGGCGGAGCAAACCTCACCTTCGAGATGACCGAGAACTCCAACGGCCAGGAGCTTCCCTCCGGCTGTAAGAACTGGATGGCAGGCGAGACCACCGGCTCCGCTTCCATGACCGAGCAGGCCGCTGCCGAGAGAAACGAGAATATGTTCCTCTCCACCAAGATCTCCGTAACCTACAAGTATCTGCCCGACAACGATTCCTCCTACGGTTGGGGTGCAAACTACAACAGAATCCAGACCGAGCAGGGTAAGGGTAACTACTACGATATGTACTGCAACTTCGTATACGACCTGATGGGTGCTTCTCTTCTGGGCTGCTTTGCAAACCTGAAGACCTCCACGTTCGATTACGATAAGGACGGTACTCCCGACAACTACTTCGAGTTCTACGGCGTAGAGGACTACGGCGCAACCGTTGGTGATACCACCGGTTATATGTACGAGTATATGACCTCTCTTTCCATCGACGAGAGAAAGATGTACCTCCTTGCTTCCGACTACTTCATCGACCTGATCCGTGCATACTACTGCATTCCCGTTGACGTGGCTATGCTTGAGGACCTTGCTTCGAAGGACGTTCTCGGTCTTGGCCGTGCAAACACCATCTCCGACTTCGTTGATGCGATCGAGGATGGCAAGTGGACCTATGAGCTGCTCCTGAAGTACTGCGCACAGTACGGTGACTCCACCGTTGGCTCCGAGAAGAAGGGCTTTGCCATTGCACAGCACTCTCTGTCTGCCGCAGGTCTTCTTTACACCTCCTCCGTTCGTTTCTTCACGGACGAGAGAAAGGATCCCAACAGCGACTTCGTTCACAATCCCGAGGCTGAAAACTCTCCCTATCACTATGCGGATGAGAACGCTACCCTCGAGGCATTCGCTAACGCGCTTGACGCAATGGTGAGATCCTCCGGTGTCGTTCGCTTCACGAAGAACGATAAGCTTTCCCTTGGCTCCAACCTTCTGGCTATCCGTCAGCAGTTCTCTGAGCACAAGGTTCTCTTCGGCGGCGTTATCCTTCTTGGCTCTCTTGAGTACAAGGATTATCAGGATATGAAGACCGACGGCGGTAGAGGCTTCCTTGTTGTTCCCGTTCCGCTTTACACGGATTACGATGAGGCTACGAACAACGTTTACTCCACTCAGGTGCACAACGTTGGTCGTATCGGTGCAATCTCTCAGAAGACCAAGAAGTTCGTTGAGTGCTCTGCATTCCTCGACTATCAGTCCACGCACTCCAGAAGCGTTCGTGATACCTACTACAACTATGACCTTCTGTACTCCGTTGTCGGCGGTTCCGATACCGAGATCCTGAATGCAAACAAGGCAATGCTGGATCTGCTTCGTGACTCCGTTATCACCGGTTTCGATAAGGCATACGAGGATTCCTCCGCGCTCTTCTCTCCCAACGACCAGGTTAACCTTGGTACCGAGGGTGTTGATAAGTTCATCAACCTGAAGTGGCACGATATCTTTGATAAGGGCGATTATCAGAGAGCATCCTCCATCCGTACTTACTACACCGCTCTGAAGCCTGCAAAGGAAAACTGCATGAAGAAGCTCTTCAACAGCGGTTACACGATGCTTCCCGAATAATTTTCGGAGTGTCTTCTTCCCGCGATCGCTTGCGATCCGCGGACAAAAAAAGCCTGCCCGGCTTGCTCGGGCAGGCTTTTTTGCTTTTCTTTGCCGATCCTTCCTTTGATAATTTTTGCGATCTTCCTTTGATAATAATTCCTTTGATAATAAGATAATAAAGGAAGGGAGCCGAAGAACAAAAGGCGTTCTTCGGCTCCGAGAAATATAAGACGGTTTTTGAAGACAGTTTTGAACCTCGCTCGAAATAGCTTCTTATCCGAGGAAGGGCAGAAGGAGCGTCATAATCGGGAGCGTTACGATGCTGAGGATTGTGCTGAGAAGCACGGCCGCGGCCGCTTCTCTTTGGCCTTCGCCGAGGATCTCCGAGAAATTGAGCACCACGGATGCAACGGGGCAGCAGCAGATGATATAGAGCACGGCCTTCAGTCCACCGTCGAGGGGAAGGAAGGCAACCATCAGGAGGGCAAGCAGGGGCATCAAAAATTGCTTGAGGGCAAGAGAGATATAGATCTGCTTTGTTGTGAACATCTGCTTAAAGCTCATCGTTGCCAGACGCATACCCATAATCAGCATTGAGATCGGCGTTGCCATTCTTCCGATCAGGGAAACCATACTGTCCAGCGTTTCGGGTAGCGGAATTTCAAAGATAAAGAAGGGAATCGCAATCAGAAGCGAAAACATTGCGGGGTTCAGGAAAACCTTTCTGGCGCTGATGTATTTCAGATTCTGCGAGATAATGGCGGCGGCCAGCGTCCAGCCTATGATATTCATAATAATGGCGTAGACCGAGGTATAGATCAGAAGGCCGGGGGCTTCGGCAGGGAAGAGCGCTTCGAGGATCGGGATGCCGAAGAAGGCGCAGTTTCCGAGGGAGCAGGCGATCGTCATAATGCGATAGAGCGGATTTTCGATTCTGCTTTTGAAAAGCAGATAGGCAATGCCGAGCATCAGGATCTGCACGATCAGGGCAAGGAGAGCGAAAATGCCGATGTTGCCAAGCATTTCGGGGGAGAAGGTTGCGTTTTTGAAGGTGTAAATGCTCAGGCAGGGCTGGCAAACATAGAGAAGGATCTTGGAGAGCGAGGGCATACAGTCCTCGCCGACCATTTTTTTCTTTTTCAGAATAAAGCCCGGAACGGCGATCAGAAGCAAAACGCCAACGGCACCGAGGGCAACGAGCAGAGTTTTCATTATCAGAACCTCACGCGAATCAGATTTTTATAGGGAATTTTCGTCAGAGAAACGGCGTCCGTGCGCTCCTTGCGCGTCACAACATCCTCCAGGAAAAGAGAAATATCCTCGGAAAAAAGGTGAGAGGCAACGCTTGCATAGAAGTCCGTGAAATAATTTTTGTAGCTTTCCTCGGCAAAGGCGCCTGTTTCGGCTTCATATTTGAAGATATAGCAATAGCCGTCCTCGTAGGCGACCTTGGCGCACTTTCCGACAGCAAGGGATTTTGCGGCCGTGAGGATCTCTTCGCCGCCTGCCTCGATAAAGCTTTGGGTATAGGCACTGCCGTCGGCAAAGTAATGGCGCAGGCTCTGTCCCTCGGGATAATTTGCATAATGCTCGGCCATCAGGCTTTCGAAGAAGGCTTGCCTCGGGTTGCCCGATGCGATCTCCGCATCAAGGAGTGCCATCATTTCGGCGCGCGCCTCTTTTTCCGCGGTGAGCAGGTCGCGGAAAACATAATTGCCGTTTTCGTCGAGATCTGCGGTTTTGTTTCCTTCTTCATCCGTGGTGAAGCTGTAAGTGGTGGCCGTGCGGATGAAGAAAAGCGAAACGGCGTAATAGTTTTCCTTTAAATATTCGTTGCACTCGGTCAGTCGCGTGGAAACGGTCTCTCCGTCCGCACCGTAAAAAAGGGTCTGCGCCTTGGCGGATTTATAGAGAAGAAGCGCGATCCCCTCCAAATCCTCGTAGGCATAGCCGTAAGGCTCGGTGAGCGCGTTGAGCGCTTCGATATCTCCGTTCGCGCGGTAGGTGAGGATATCCTCTGCGGCGCTTTTTGCCGCCGCCTTGGCCTCGCGCTTTTGCGAGGCGCTTGCCGCACCGTCAAAGAGGGCGGAGCAGATCAGAATGCGGCTGATATAATCCTTCGTTCCTTCTTCGAGAAGCGTTGCGTGGGTCTTTCCCGTCTTGGAGTCGGTGGAGCTCCAGAAGGCCTCGGTGTCCTCCGCATCCGCAATACCTGCAAGCGCGCGGAGGTAGTTGGATTTATAGTAGCTTGCGAGATAGCGGTAGGTGGGCTCGTCGCAATAGGTGCCGCCGTAGCGCATAAGGGTGCGCGATTCGCGGTAGACGGCGAAGCCGCCGAGAATGGCGGAAAGCACCAACAAAACGCTCACAAAAACGATCACGAAGGCTTTGAGAAAGCGAGGGGGTGCGGCTTTTTTATTTTGGAGGCTGGATTTCATTTCTGTGCGTTTTCTCCTTGGGATTCGTTATTTTTTGCTTCGCCGTAGCATCCGAGGATGGCGAGCGCGGTATCCTCGGCAAGCTCGCCCTTGCCGAGACGGTAAACCACCGTGGGAGCTTGCGTTCCGCGCATCGTGAGGCCGGGGAATTTATCAAAAACCACGGACCAGCAGGAAAGATCGGGCGCTTCGGGATAGAAGATCAGCTGGCCGCCCTTTTGCTCGGCGCGGCGGATGCGGAATTGCTCCGAGAGCGCGCGCAGAAGCGAAAGCTTCGTCAGCGCCGTGACCTCGCGCGGCGGATCGCCGAAGCGATCTGTGAATTCGTCGATGATATCCATACGGTCGGCCTCCGTGCCGATCAGAGAGATCTTCTTATACATTTCCATTCGTGCGGATGCGGAGGAGATATAGCGCTCGCTGATATGGGCGTTGAGCGGGAAATCCACGGTGGCCTCAAAGGGCGGTGCGGGCGTTTTTCCCTGCTCCTCCAGCACGGCCTCGGAAAGAAGCTTCACATAGAGCTCGTAGCCAACGCCGTCGATATATCCGTGCTGTTCTGCACCGAGCAGATTTCCCGCGCCACGGATCTCAAGGTCGCGCAGGGCGATCTGGAAGCCTGCACCGAACTCGGCATAGGCACGGATGGTGGAAAGTCGCTTTTCGGCCTCCTCGGAGAGAACCTTGCCGGGGCGGTAGGTGAAATAGGCGTAGGCCTGTCGGCATCCGCGACCAACGCGGCCGCGAAGCTGGTGCAGCTGGGCAAGTCCCATACGGTCGGCGTTTTCGATAATAAGGGTGTTGGCGCCGGGGAGATCGATGCCGGTTTCCACGATGGTGGTGCAAACGAGAACGTCGATCTCCGCGCGGATCAGCATCTGCCAGACGTCCTCGAGCTCATCCTTTTCCATTTGCCCGTGGGCATAGGTGATCCTTGCCTCGGGGAAGGCCTTCATCAGCCTGCCTGCCACGAGGTCGATGTTGTCCACGCGGTTGTAAAGATAAAGCACCTGTCCGCCGCGCAGAAGCTCGCGGCGAATGGCATCGTTGATAACGACATCGTCGTGCTCCAATACGTAGGTTTGCACGGGACGGCGGTCGATCGGCGCTTCGTCGAGGATAGACATATCCGCGATGCCGTTCATCGCCATATTCAGCGTGCGGGGAATGGGGGTTGCCGTCAGCGTCAGGGTGTCCACATTGGCGGCCATTTTGCGCAGCTTTTCCTTTTGAGCAACGCCGAAGCGCTGCTCCTCGTCGATGATCAGAAGGCCGAGATCCTTGAAGACGAGCTTGGAGGAAAGAAGCTTATGCGTTCCGATCAGGACATCGGTTTCTCCGCGTGCCACGCGGCGCAAAATCGCCTCCTGCTGCTTCGGCGTGCAGAATCGAGAGAGCATTTCCACGCGCACGGGGTAGCCGCGCATACGGGAAAGCGCCGTCTGATAATGTTGAAGCGCAAGGATCGTTGTGGGAACGAGGATGGCAACCTGCTTGCCGCCAAGGATGGCCTTGAAGGCCGCGCGGAGCGCAACCTCGGTTTTTCCGAAGCCGACATCGCCGCAGAGCAGGCGGTTCATCGGCACGCTCTTTTGCATATCGGCCTTGATTTCCTCGATGGCGCGCGTCTGGCAGACCGTTGGCTCAAATTCAAAGGCGGAGGCAAATTCGTCCTCCATCTCGCAGTCGGCAGGGAAGGCAAAGCCCGGGGTGCTCTGGCGGCGCGCATAGATTGCAACGAGATCCTTGGCAATATCCTTGGCGGCGCCCTTCGCGCGCGCCTTGGTGCGCGACCAATCGGTGCCTCCCATCGTCGAGAGCTTCACCTTGCCGTCCTTATCCTTGGCGCCGATGTATTTGTCGATCATTTCCAGCCGATCGCAGGGAACGAAAAGCTTATCCGTGCCTGCATAGCGGATGGTGATATAATCCTTCGTCACGCCGCTGACGGTCACGGTCTGGATGCCCTCAAAAAGTCCGATGCCGTAGCTTGCGTGCACGACATAGTCGCCGGGGGAAAGATCTGCGTGCGAGAGCAGGCGCTGCCCTGCTCCGCCGGCCCGCTTGAGAATGCGCGCACGGCGACGGTTGGCCAGCACGGCACGGCCGAGATCCTTATGCATAGAGAGAACGGCGATCTTCGGCATCAGAAGATCAAAGCCGATGCTCATAGGGTCAACGGTGATGTATACAACACCGTTTTGTAAATTCTTATAGTCAAAATCGCGCTTATCATAAAGCGGAACCGTGGTGATATTGCTTGCGGCAAGTCCTTCGAAAAGCGACTGCGCGCCAGCCTTGTTTTCGCAAACGATGAGCGTGCGGTAGAGAGATTTTTTGAAGGTTTCAAGATCCTCGGCGAGCATAGCGCCGTTTTCACCGTAGGCAACGGTGCGGCGGCAACGGAAGCCGAAGAGGCCGCCCAGTCGCCCGTTTACACCGCCTGAGAAGGGATTGAGGTGCAAGGGAATTGCGCGGCTGAAAAATTCCTCCAGCGTGGCCTTTGTGCCCGCATAGGCGGCGGCCTTCTCCGTCGTCAGCCCAAGCGAAAGCATAGAGGATTTCTGATCCGCGATAAAATCCGAGAATTTTTTGAGATTTTCCTCGACCCCTGCCGTGCCGACAAGACAAACCAAGGGGCGCTTCCCCTCGTCAAAATAGGAAAGCAGGGTTTCGGGTGCTTCATAGATCAGGCCGAGAAAGCGGTCACGGAAGGGGAGGGGCAGATCCGAGGATGCGGCGGCAAGCTCGCTTTCCAGCCGTGCGGCGATCTCGGGATCGGAGACCTTCTTTTTTAAGCCCTCCAGCGCCTTGCGAATGGCGGCGCGCCCCTCTGCCGTGACAGGAACCTCCGCCGCAGGAAGGATGCGGAGCATCGGGCAGGCCTCGCTGACGCGCTGGGTTTCGGGATCGAAAAGCTCCATACGGTCGATTTCGTCACCGAAAAATTCGATGCGCACGGGCTGTGCCTCGGCATCGGCGTAAATATCAAGGATACCGCCGCGGCGCGCATACTGTCCTGCGCTTTCCACCATATCCACGGCGACGAAGCCGAGGGCGGTGAGCCGCTTTTGCATCTGCTCGGGAGAGAGGATATCCCCTGCGGTGATGCAGAGGGAGGATTCCAGAAGCTGTGCGCGCGGCATCGTGTGCAGCAGGGCGGCCGCAGGGGTCGTCACAACGGCATCAAGCTTGTTTTCAGGAAGGTCGGATAAGACCGAAAGCCTCTCACGCTCTGTGTCGTGGGAGGCGGAAATGCTATGAAAGACAAGATCGCGGGATTTGAAGACGGGGGCACGCAGGCCTGCGCGCGCAAGCATTGCCGAAAGGCGCTCGGCGGCATCCTCATTTTCCGCAAGAAGCAGGACGGGGCATTTCGTCAGCGCGCGCCCATCCATCACGATCTCGGTCAGGAATGCATCGGAGGCGCCTCCCTGAAGACCGTTGACAACGAGGGGGAGGGGCTTTTCCGTGTGCAGCTGCTCCTCAATGGAGAAGACAACGCTTTTGTATTCCTTGTCGCACCGTATCAGCTCGGTAATTCTCATAGGTCAGTGCGAAAAACGGCACATTGCCGCATCGATCTCGCCGCGCACGGTCAGCTCTGCGGCGGTGCGGATGTCGGGCAGGATGGAGAGAAAGGCCGCATTGTCAGCCTCCGGCATCTTTCCGAGAACCCAGTTCACGAGATCGTAATCGGGGCCGGGCTTCTGGCCAACGCCGATCTTGATGCGCGGAAAATCCTGACTTCCAAGCTCTGCGATGATGCTCTTGAGTCCATTGTGGCCGCCCGCGGAGCCCTTGCGGCGGATGCGCATCTGGCCGGGGGCAAGGCTGATGTCGTCCACGAGAACGAGAACGTTTTCGGGTGCGATTTTATAAAAGGAGGCCGCCTCGGCAAGCGCCGCGCCCGAGAGATTCATAAAGGTTTGCGGCTTCATCAGAAGGCCGCGCTTTTCGCCGACCGTGACCTCAGCGATCAGGGCGCGATACTTCGCGCGGTCGATCCGCGCACCGAGCGCTTCGGCGATCGAATCGATGGCAACGAAGCCAACGTTGTGGCGCGTTCTCTCGTATTCCTTTCCGGGATTTCCGAGACCTGCGATGATAAATTCTATCGGAGCGTTGGCTGAGGGACCCTTGCTCTCGATTTTTTTAAACAAATCAAAAATATCCATTATGCAAATAATTGTTTTCTTTTATTCGTTTTCAAGTGTGGAAAGCCAAAGCGCGGCGCTTGCATCCGAGGGCATAGCAAATCCTCCGCGAGGAGAGAAGGAAACGCAGCCGACGGCAGGGCCGTCCGGAAGGCAGGAGCGCTTGAACTGCTGGGCAAAGAAGCGGCGAAGAAAGATCTTAAGCCAGCCCTTGACCGTTTCACCGTCATAGGTGCCCGCAAAGCTTTCCTTGGCGAGGCGAAGGATCTTATCGGGCGAGAAGCGGCTTCGAACGAGGTGATAGAGGAAATAATCGTGCAGCTCATAGGGGCCGACGATGCTTTCCGTGCACTGCGCGATCTCTCCGTCCTTGGGAGGGAGAAGCTCGGGGCTGACGGGCGTTGCAAGCACATCCCGCAAAACGGCGGCCTCACGCTCTCTTCCGTTTTTCTCCGCCTCGTCTGCGAGATGGGAAACGAGATAGCGCATCAGCGTTTTCGGAACGCCTGCGTTCGGCGCGTACATAGACATATGGTCGCCGTTATAGGTGGCAAAGCCCAGCGCAAGCTCGGAGAGGTCGCCCGTGCCGATCACGAGACCGCCCTCTGCGTTTGCAATGTCCATAAGGATTTGGGTGCGCTCACGCGCCTGCGCGTTTTCATAAACGACATCGAAGAGATCCTCGGGGTGGCCAATATCCTTGAAGTGCACGCGCACGGCCTCGGTGATCTCCACGGTGCGCAGAGAAACGCCCAGCGCCTCGCAGAGCATTTCCGCGTTGCCCTTGGTGCGTGCCGTCGTTCCGAAGCCGGGCATCGTCACGGCGACGATCTGCTCTCTTTTCATACCGCAAAGGTCGGCGGCGCGCGCCGCGATCAGGAGAGCAAGGGTGGAATCCAGTCCGCCCGAAACGCCGATCACGCCGCTTTTTGCATAAGCGCGCTTGAAGCGCGCGGCGAGGCCGCGCGTCTGAATTTCGAGAATTTCGGCAAAGCGAGCGCTTTGTGCCTCGCTTCCCTCGGGAAGGAAGGAAAGGCGGCGGGGCGGATGCGTGATGCGCGTTTGCTCCGTGGGAAGGTCAAAGAAAATTTCGGTTTCTGCGGCGGCGGTGTCCTCGAGGCGCAGGCGCTCCTCGGCCAGCGCGGTATCCACCTCGCGGCAGAGCATTTCGCCGTCTGCAAAGGGTTTCGTTTCGGTCAGAATACGGCCGCCGAAGCAAACGAGATTATGCGATGCGAAAACAAGATCGGTTCCGCTCTCTCCCGCGCCTGCGTTGGCAGAAAGAAGGATGCGCGCGGGTGCGGCCGCGCAAAGGCGCGTGCGGCGCAGGGCAAGACTGCCCGCAAGAGCGGGCTCGGCCGTCGGATAACAGAGAAGCGTTGCATTTCCCGCATAGCGGCTCGGATCGTCAAGCGTAACGGCGAGGCGCAGGGAGGGCAGAGCTTTGCAGGAGAAGAGGAGATTTTTTCCGAAAGGAGCGCTAAAGCCTGCAAGGGTGATCTCCTTCTCTTCGGCAGGCACGGAAAAAATGCGGCTTTGCAGGCGCATTTCTCCCTCGGGGAGCACCGCCTTGGGAACGATACCGAGCAGGCGGCCGCCAAGAACGAGGGCGGCGGCATTATAGATTTTTGCTCCGACGCGCACGGGAAGTCCCAGAACCGAAAGGATCGGGAGCGCCTCGGTTTCTTTTATAAAGCGCGCAAGCGCGCGCTCTGCGCCCTCGAGGAGCGCGGGCGAAAGATAAAGATCGCCAAGGCAAGCGCCCGTGAGGCAAAGCTCGGGCAGAAGCAGGATGCGGGCACCGTCCTCTACCGCGGCCTTGGCGGCGGCGATGGCGGCTTCGCAGTTATAGCTGAGATCGGCAACGCGCGCATCGGGCGCAACGGCCGCGACGCGGATCAGACCGTGTTTCATAAAAGCTCCGTTCTACCGCCGTTTCGGCGGCACAAAAGAAATGAATTTTTGAAAAAATCAGTGCCCCTCGGCCTCGGTCTCATCCTTGATGAGGATGAGCTCCTTGGCATAGGGAAGGCTCTCGATTGCGCGGCAGAGAGTGTGCCATTCGTCCAGCTTATGGTGGCGGCGCGCATAGTAGATGTTGATCAGCACCTCGTAGTTCATCGAAACGGTGCGAAGCTGATTGAAGGAGGAGGGAAGAAGCTGGATCATATTGAGCCAGGCGCCCTTGTCCTTGGTTTCATTATAGCGCACTCTCTCCTGCTCGAGGAAGAGGAGCAGGGAATCCAGCGCGGCAAGTCCCGCTTCGTCCAGATGGTCGTGCGAAAACATATCGCGCGTGAAGGGGGCGGATTGGATCTTATGCATCGTGGAGGTGGAGTTTGCAACGGTTCCCACCTTATAGGTGTCGAATTCCTTCCACCAATAGAGCGGCGCATTGATATCGATGGAAACGAAGATCTGGCGGAGGAATTTTCTATGGTCGCTTCCTGCCTTGGCAAGGCGGTGCGCCAGCGAAAGATCGTTTTCGCCAAGGACAAAATTGCCCTTCTCGTCGTAGCTGCTGTCCATACGGGCCCAGCTGTTCATCGGGTTTCTTGCGCCACGGATGGCGTTTTCCATATTCATAACGGAAATGCGGTCGGTCGTTAACATAAGCGCCTCCAAATATATAAAAGCTTTTTTTATATTTTAGCACACCTTTTTTAAAAAGTCAATTCCCGCGGCTCAAAAAAGAAACCGGCAAAAATCGGGATCGGTGCGCCGCGCGCTTGGGAAAAAGCCGAAAAGGGCATTCGGGGGGCAAAAAAACGGAGATTCCCCGCCAAGGCGGAAAACCTCCGTTGCATATTCGTTTTTTTAAATCCAGTCCTCGTGCGTTGCCTTATATTCCTTCACGGTCTGATCCGCATCGCGGATCAAGGCGCGCATCTCGGCCTTGGAATACACCGTTGCACCGCAGGCGCAGGCGTGACCCCCGCCGTGATACTTCGTTGCAATCGCGTGCACCTCGGCATAGCGGGAGCGCAAGCGCGCGCGAAGCTTTCCGTCCATCTCGATCAGCACCATCCAGATCAAAACGCCGCGCATCGAGTCCATATAGTTGACGGCTTCGCCTGCCTGCTCGCTCGTCAGCCCATAGCGGCGCATCATCCGCTTGGTGATGTGCAGATATGCGGCGCCGTTTTCCGTGATCTTCATTTTCTTGTAAACGGCGGCCTGAAAGCGGAAGGTGTGCAGAGGCTTCACGTAAAGGTGCGTATAGATACGCTCCGTGTCGATGCCCATATCCAGAAGCATACCCGCGAGGCGCATCGTTTCGCCCGAAACAGAGGTGAAGCGGAAGCGGCCCGAATCCGTTACCATACCCGTGTAAAGATAGGTTGCGGCCTCCTTGTCGATCTTCAGACGGTCGCGGAAGGTATCGTAGAAAAATGCGATCATTTCCGATGCGGAGGAGCGCTCGGGCTCCACCCAGCAGATCGTGCCATAGGGCTTTTCCTCTATATGGTGATCGATCTTAACGATCTCGCGGCAGAGGGCGTAAAGCTTATTGGAAATGCGCTCCTCTGTGCCCGTATCGATCACGATGGCGAGCGCATCCTTATAGAAATCCTCGGCGACGGGCGCATCCTCCTCGCCCAAAAAGGCGATGACCTCGGAGCGATCCTCGTGGATCACGCGCACGTCCTTTTCGGGATAGGTGAGGCGAAGGATTCTTTGCAGGCCCTTCGTTGAGCCAACGGCGTCTCCGTCAGGGCGGATGTGACGAAAGAGGATGATCTTTCCGTATTCCTCTGTTTTGTCAATAATTCTTTGCATAACCTCGTTTTTCATAGGCTTCCTCTTTGACTTTCGGTTCGTTTTTTCTTCCTCTTGCAAGGCGCAAGAGGAGAGTGAATTCAAATCTTTCTCTCTATATTATAGCATAGCGGACGAAAAAAATCAAGAGCACAATCCCGAAGCCTTTGAAAGCGGTGACGGCGCTCTTTGCCGCTGTGAAGCGTTTTGCATACCGCTATGAAAAATCTTCAATCCGAAAGGGGGAAAAAGGCGGCGCTTTGGCTCGAAAAATGCTTGACAACGCGTATGAAAAAGTATATAATAATGGCAGTCGCAGAAAGCGACAGTATAAAAAAGAGCAAGGAGAAATTTCTATGTTCACGAAGGTAACGCCCGAATCCTGCGGCATTGAGAGCAGTCGCATTCGGGAATATTTGGAGTATCTGGAGGATAGCGGCCTCGTTACGCACGGCCTTCTGATGATGAAGGACGATAAGATCTTCACCGAGGCGTATTGGAAGCCCTTTGATAAGGATTTTTGCCACAGAATGTATTCGCAGACCAAGAGCTACGTCGGCATCGCCGTCGGCCTTCTTGAGGAGGAGGGAAAGATCTCTCTGGACGATAAGATCTACGATTACTTCAAGGATGAAATAGAAACGCCTCCCTCGGAATATATGCAGCAGCAGACCGTGCGCGAGATGCTGACGATGACGACCGCGACCACCGAGTGGGACACTTGGTTTACCTCCTCTGCCAAGGATCGCGTGCAGAATTATTTCGTGAACAACAAGGCAGAGAAGCCTGCGGGCACGACCTGGTATTATGACAGCGCAGGATCGCAGATTCTTTCCTCCCTCGTGGAGAAGGTCAGCGGCAAGAGCCTTTACGATTATCTTTATGAGAAGGTTTTCTGCCACCTCGGCACCTTCAAGACCGCAACCGTTCTCAAATCCCGCGGCGGCCATAGCTGGGGAGACAGCGCTCTCGTTTGCACGCCCCGCGATATGGCATCCTTTGCCCGCTTTTTGATGCACGGCGGCACGGTGGACGGCAAATACATTATGAACGAAAAGTATATTAAGGAAGCCACCTCTCCTCTGCGCGACTGCAATGAGAGCGGCTTTGAGGCCATCACCTCGCAGGGCTATGGATACCAGATCTGGTGCATCAAGAATGGCTTTGCCTTCCTCGGTATGGGAAATCAGGATACGATCGTTCTCCCCGAGCAGAAGCTGATCTTCGTGATCACCTCGGATAACCAGGGCTTCGCGGCCTCCCGCCAGCTGATCTATCAAGGCTATCGCCATCTGGTGGCAAAGCACGTCAAGGATACGCCCCTGCCCGAAAATCCCGAGGAATATAAGAAGCTCACCGATTATATCGAAACGCTGAAGCTTGCTTCGATCCTTGGTAAAAAGAGCGTTCCCTTTGCAAAGGAAATCGAGGGAAAGGTATTCAAGGCAGAGAAGAATCCTCTCGGAATGGAAAAGTTTTCTTTACATTTTGATGGAGAAAACGGTGGAGAGCTTCGCTATACCAACGCGAGCGGCGCCAAGGTTCTTCCTTTCTCGCTTTGCGAAAATAATTTCACGACCTTCCCCGAGGAGGGATATTCCAACGAGGTGGGCGGCGTGAGAACCAAGGGCTTCTTCTATAAGTGTGCCGTTTCGGGCGCTTGGAGAGAGGAAAAGAAGTTCAGAATTCTCGTGCGCGTGATTGACCGCTATTTCGGAAATCTTTGCATCGATATCGCGTTTAAGAATCCTTCTGTTGCAGTGTTCAAGGCCGCCAAGACGGCAGAGGATTTCTTCAAGGAATATCAGGGCGAATTTGTTGCGCACGCAGAATAAAAGTAAAATAAAAAAGAGAGTCTCTTGGCGTACCTGCGGTAAGGCAGGCGCGCAGAGGGACTCTCTCCTTTTTTCTTTTGAAGGTATTTAAGGCGTTACGATCTTTTCAATGCAGGGCTTGAGGCGCGCAAAGCTTGCGCCGGGGCGCACGGCGGCGAATAAAAGTGCCTCTGCGAGAAAAGGGGCCACCGTTTCGTCAAAAAGAAATCCGTGGCGCTCGCCGAGGGGCAGAATCTGTTCGGCCACGCTATTGATGATGCCCTGACGATAGCGCGAGTGCACGGCGAGATAAATATCCGTTGTCCGAAGCTCGAGAAAAACTGCGTCATAGGGCGTCGAAAAATCGCGGATGGCGTTGAAAATGATCTCGAGCCCATCGATGGCGCTCTTCGTTTTTGATGAGGCGCTATTCATCACGGCGAGCATTTTTTTCCAATCCTCCGTTAAAACGGCGGTGATCAGATCCTCCTTGGAGGAAAAATAGTTATAAAGCGTTCCTGCGGCAACGCCTGCCTCGGCGGCCAGCGCGCGCATATTCAGCGAGGAAAGACCCCTCTCGAGAAGAATGCTTTTTGCCTTTTGCAGGATGGTTATTTTTGCGTTCTTGATAAGCTTTGGCATTTTCTTTCGTCCTTGAAAAAACAATACACCTATTATACCGCAAAGATCTTGAAAATGCAAGGGTTTTTCTATGTTTTTTCGAGGTTTTTTTCGGTTTCCTTTTGCTTTTTTTCGGTGCGCCATTCGCTTGGCGGCAAGCCGCGCGCCTCCTTGAAGCAACGGGAGAAATATTCCGTGTCGGGATAGCCGCAGCGCAGGGCAATATCCTTCACGGGACAGTCGGTTTCCGAGAGCAGCTGCTCGGCCAGCGCCATTCGCTCGGCGCTCACGTATTCCATCACCGTTTGCCCGTATTCGCGCTTGAAATGCTCCGTGACGGTGACGGTGGAGCAATGCAGATGCCAGCTGAGGTCGGAGAGGGTGATCTTTCGCGCCAAGTGGTCTCGGATATAATCCTTCGTCTGCTGGGCAACGGAGGGCGGCTCGGCCTCAAATAGATCGTCTCTTGCGAGCTCCCTTGCGATGAGGCAAAGAATTGCGTGATATGCCTTGAAATCCTCTCCCGAGAGATGCGGCATTGCGTGCACCTCCGAGAGCACCTCGCCATAGGAAAGGGCGGGGGCAATATCCAAAATGCGGTGCGCGATGCTCTCGTCGTTTCCGTCCACGAAGCCCATAGAGCAGAAGATATAGCCGAGCTTTTTGCCGTTTTTCAGAATGGGGATATGCGTTTTCGTGATGCCGAAGGGGCAGATATAGATCAGCGGCTCGGTGCTTTCGCTCGCCAGCGCAAAGCGCTCCTTGTCCGATTCCTTGCACATTTCAAGGCAGATGGGGGCGCGGTGAATTTTCGTGCAAAGGTTGCCCGGAAGGCATCGGCGGCTCGTGATCGTCCGAAATCCCGTGGTTTGCACAACGATTTCCATCCCCGAAATTTGATAAAAATGCCGAATCAGCTCTTCCGCTTTTTTGTTTTTCATAGCACAAAGTCCCCCTGTTTTTCCTAATTATAGCAGATTTAAGGGGGCTTTTCAAGGGTTTTTAGAAAAAACAAAGATTTCTTTCCTTGCATATTTTATCGATTTTCCATATTTCTTTATGGATTTGTCATTTCCAATTTCTTGCGGCTTTGTTATAATGAAAGCGTGCAATAAATTATATTGGCGGCTCTGCCGCAGAAAGAGGAATTTTATGAGAGAAATGAAGGATCTTGTGGTTGCCGTTGTCGGCCTCCGCTTTGGCGCAACGCACCTGAAGGGCGTGATCGAAAACGGTGCAACCGTTGGCATGATCTGCGATAAGGACGAGGTGAGACTTGCCGAGATCGGCGATGAGTGCCAGGTTCCCGCAGAGAAGAGAACCACCTCCTTTGCCGACGTTGTGAACAACAAGGAGATCGAGGTCGTTATTCTTGCAACTCCCGATATGACGCATAAGGATCAGATCGTTGCCCTGCTTTCAGCAGGCAAGCACGTGCTTTGCGAGAAGCCTCTCGCGCTGGAAAAGAGCGATCTTGATGCCATCGTTGCCGCAACCAAGGCGCACCCCGAGTGCAAGTTTATGGTTGGCCAGATCTGCCGCTTCACCCCCGCATTCAAGATGGCCAAGGAGCTGATCGAATCCGGTCGCGTGGGCGATCTCTATTTCGTTGAGTCCGAGTATGCGCACGACTATGAGCATATGTTCAACGATCCCGCGAAGATGAGCTGGAGAGCCGATCCCAAGCGCCACGGCGTGATCGGCGGCGGATGCCACGCGGTTGACCTGCTTCGCTGGCTCGTAAACGGCGATCCCTATGAGATTTTTGCTTACGGAACGCACAAGATGCTTCCGATGCTTTCCTATGACGATGCAACCCTCGCTATGATGAAGTTCCCCGGCGGTATTATGGGTAAGGTCTTCGTTTCGACGGGCTGCAAGCGCGGCTACACGATGCGCACCCTCGTTTACGGCACCAAGGGCACGCTGATCTTCGATAATAAGTCCGAAACGATGTCCTTCTTCGAGGTCAATCCCGAGGATCCCAACCACAAGGCAGAGGAGAAGATCCTCCCCGTGGATGTCAATAACCATAACGCCGCATCCGAGTTCAAGACCTTCGCAGATCACATCCTGAACGATACCCCCGTCACCACCGACGTATTTGAGGGCGCAAAGACTGCTCTGGCCTGCATCTCGATCGTTGAGTCCTCCGTTACGGGCGAGATCGTGAACCCCGACTACACCTTTAATTAAGTGGTGTCGGTTGCAGACGCGTTTCGCTTGATTATCACCGACGAATTTCGCTCTGAATAGCCCTTTAACGCATTCGAGGCCGGCTCAAGCTTTGCAGCTTGAGCCGGCCTCATTGGGTTTTCTTTAAAATAACATCCCTTTGGTTGGTCTGAGAGAGAAACAGCTTGCCGAAAAAGGGCTATATGATTTCCTGCTCCAAATCATCAAAAAGAGGACTGTCAAAAAATTCTCTCAACGATATTTCTAACCCGTCGCATAATTTCTTGATGGAAACCGTGCCCGGGTTTTGGCTTTTTTCGTTGAGCATGCTGTAAACGGTTGATGGGGGAACGCCCGAGGCGTTGGCGAGTGCATTGATCGCCATATCGCGCTCGTCACAAAGCTGTAAGATTCTTTTTGCGATGGCTTCCTTCGTATTCATAACAACGCCCCCTTCTTTTTAATACTATTCTAATAAAAATTGCGATATATCGTGTGGGATATATCGCAATTTTTATCTTTTTCTGCTATAATATACGATATATCCCACAAAAAAGGAGGCGTTTTTATGAATTGTATGTTTTTGGGGCATCGGGATGCAGGGGGTGAAGTGAAAGAAACGATAAAAACGGCTATTTTACATTTGGTAAAAAAAGAAAGGGTTGATAGGTTTTTGGTAGGGAATAATGGAAATTTTGATTTCTGCGTGCAATGTGTTTTGAAGGAACTGAAGGAGGCGGGGGTGGATATTGACTTTTGCATTGTTCTTTCTCATCCCGAAGAAAAAGCCTTGTCCAACAATCAAAGTGAAACGATTTTTCCTGAAGGATTAGAGGATGCGATTCCGAAGTACGCGATTTCCAAAAGAAACGAATGGCTTATCAAAAATTCAGCATATTTGATTGCTTATATGAAGCATAACTTCTCTCACACTAAAAAATGGGTAGAAAAGGCAAAAAAAGAGGACTAACGGTTATGAATCTTGCGGAAAACAAGTGATGCTTACGCTTTTTTTGCGGATCGCCCGTACGATCTTCCGTTTTTTTCTTTTCATAGCTTATAGGCGACGCTCTTTTTGATCCTGCCGTTTTTTATTTCGAGGCTTACCTTTGAAAATCTTTGGCTTCGGCGGTTGGAAACGATCGTTCGCCGCAATGCAAGTTTTTTGGGAGATCGGGTTTTCGTCTTGACAAAAGCCGCGCCGTGGTTTATAATTTATGTAAAAAAAGGGGGCGAACGGTATGAAGGATATTCTGATCGTGATCGATATGCAAAGGGATTTCACCACGGGGGCGCTGGCAAACGCGGACGCCGTGGCGATCATAGAGGGCATCAGGGAGAGGATCGCATCCTTTTCGGGGCGCGTGATCTTCACGAGGGATACGCACGGCGCAGACTATCTCCAAACGCAGGAGGGAAAGCGCTTGCCCGTGCCGCATTGCATTTTGGGCACGGAGGGGCACGATATTGACCCCACGCTTCTTGCGGCGGCCGAGAAAAATCCGCGCGTGACGGTGGAGCTTTTAGATAAGCCGAATTTCGGTGCGGGAACGCGCCTTTATGAAAAAATTATGGAGGGCGGCGCGCCCTCGAGGATATTCTTCGTCGGCACCTGCACGGACATCTGCGTTGTTTCAAACGCCTTGATTCTGAAGTCGCTTTTGCCCGAGGTTCCGATGGCGGTTTACGGTGGTCTTTGCGCAGGACTTTCGAAGGAAAAGCACGAGGCGGCGCTCAGCGTTATGCAGAGCTGCCAGCTTGAAATTCTTTAAAAGAAAACGATTGTTTACAAAAGGACTTGAAAAATGAAAAAAGAATGCTATATAAAGCTGATGGCCGCCGCACTTTCGGCCTATACGGACGAGCATATTCTCTCTTATTTTAACGATGTGAAGAAAACGGGAATCACAGAGCACGGCTTCCCCCGCCTCACGGCCAATCTTGGCATCCTCCTTTGCAGAGGGCATCGGAAAAACCTTCTGCCCCTTTTCGTTGAGATGATGGATTTCTGCATTGCCGATATGCCCCATCCAAGAAATGATATCCGCAAGGGAAACGGCAATGATTTTTCCGTGAAGGAATTGATTTTCTGCCTGCTTGAGGTGGAAAAGCACGCCCTTGTGCCCAAGGAGAAAACCGACGGGTGGCGCAAAACGCTTGCCACGATCGAGCCGGAAAATACATACACGCAGTTTGCGAGAAAGCCCTCGGATATCGTGAATAACTGGGCGATCTTCACTGCCGTGAGTGAGTGGATGCGCGAGAGCATCGGTATTGCCGAAACGTGCGACTTCGTGGATCTGCAGCTTTCCTCGCAAACGCGCTATATCGATCCCAACGGAATGTACCGCGATCCGCACGAGCCGATGGTTTACGATCTTGTTTCCCGCGGTCTTTTCTGCGTTTTGCTTCATTTTGGGTATGACGGCGTTTATCGCGAGCTTCTGGATGCTTCGCTTCGCCGCGCGGCCCTGCTCACGCTGAAGATGCAGTCTGTTTCGGGCGAGATCGCCTATGGCGGCCGCAGCGCGCAGTTTCCGCATAACGAGGCGCATCTTGCCGTCGTTTTTGAATTTGAAGCCAATCGCTATCATAGAGAAGGAAACGAGGCGCTCGCAAGCCTCTTCAAGGCAAGAGCGGCGCTTGCGCTTTCCTCCATCGAATATTGGCTCTCGAAGGATCCTATCCGCCATATCAAAAACCGCTATCCGAGAGAAACCGGCTTCGGCTGTGAGGACTATGCTTATTTCGATAAATATATGATCACCACGGCATCCTTCCTCTATGTTGCGTACCTTTTTGCCGACGATGCGATTGAGGCGGTGGATCAGCCCCGCCTGCCGGAGGTTACCTTCACGGCAGAGCCCTTCCATAAGTGCTTTCTCACGGCAGGGGATTATTTCCTTGAGATCGAGCTTTTGGCAGACACGCATTACGATGAATACGGTCTCGGCCGTATCCATAAGAAGGGCGCGCCCTCGCCGCTTTGCCTTTCCTCTTCGATGACGGCGGCACCGAATTACAAGGTGGAAAATGCGCGCGCGGCCTCGATGGTGCCGGGCTATGAGAAGGATGGCGAGATCTGCCTTGCGCTCTCGGGCGCGGCCTCCTACCGTCCGATCCGGGCTGAGCAGGATGAAAAAACGGCCACCGTCACCCTTCTTTCCGAATTCGAGGATCTGACGGTGCTGAAGCATTCGTATTCCGCCTCGGAGGGGGGCGTGGACATCGCGCTCTCGGGCGCAGAGAGGCTGTATTTTTCCTTCCTCGCCTTTGATTTTGACGGCGAAAAGCAAACGAAGATCATCGCCACCGATCGCTGCGTGACCGTGGAATACGAGGGCTGGAAATGCACCTATCAAACGAACGGAAAAATCCTTTCAAGGAATGAATTGGCCGATAACCGAAACGGCCGCTATCGCGTTTTCTACGCTACGGCAGAGAGCGCTCTTTCGCTTCATATCTCGATCGAAGAGGCGAAGATATGAGACCGCGCCCCTCGTTTGACGCTGAGCGGCTTTATGAGCTTCTGACGGCGATTCCGCGCGGCAAGGTTGTTACCTATGGCACGCTGGCCGAAATGCTGGGGCATCGCGGCTATGCAAGAGCCGTCGGCAATGCGCTCCATAAAAATCCCGACGGCGCAAAATATCCCTGCTACAAGGTGGTAAACGCCAAGGGAGCGCTTGCGCCCGCCTTCGTTTTCGGCGGCATTGAGGAGCAAAGGCGCCGCCTTGAGGCCGAGGGCATTGAGGTGAAGGATGGCCGCGTGGATCTTGAAAAATACGGATACACCCTGTTTTGATATTTAATGCAGAAAAAGTGAGGGGCGGGAAATTCCAAGAATTTCCCGCCCCTTTTATGGGCTTTTTTCTATCTTTTTCAAACGACATCAAGAAAATTCCAAGAGAGCGGAAGCGGAAGCCAGGAGAGTGCGTGCGGGGGGAGTGCGGCGAAAACGGAGGCAGGAAGCGGGCCGAAGAGCATTTGCGCAGCTGTTTTGGCGCTCAGCTTAAGCTCGGCCTCCCGATCCTCGGTTTTTTCACAGCGCGCACCGCTATCATCCACCGCGAGGCGAAGGGTGCCGTGCCCCTCGATTTCGAGGAGAAGCTCGCCCTTTTGCATCGGCGCGAGACCTTGCTTCAGCTTCATAAAGGCGTCGATCACGCGCACGGGGTTCAGAAGCTTGAATTTGGAGGGGGTGAGCGTGCTGATGACCTCGGCCGTGCGCGCGGCGATCGCGAGCTCCTCCTTCATCCAAGGCGCGATCGGAAGGGTCACGGAGCATTCCGTGCGCTTTTGCCAGGCCGAGGCGATGGCGAAGAAGGTCTCTGCATTCTCTGCGCGCAGCTCCGTCACCGTTTTTCCGCCCTCTGAGGCGCAAAGATAGCCGCAGGGGATGCCGTTTTTCTTAGCAATATAGGCCGCGCTGTATTTCGTTTGAAGCACGAGGAAGGTATCGCGCTCGTTTTCGCATGGATCCCGATCCACAAAGCAGAGGGCTTTTTCATTCAGCTCGCGTGCATAGCGAAGGTCGCAGAGGGCGTCTCTTTCCAAGGGATCGAGGGTGATTCCTTCATATTCGCTTGCGGGAAAAGCGGCGCGGTTTTTCTCCGAAAAAAGAACGCTGTAAAGACAGCCGCAGTCCTCGAAGCCGAAGCGGCCGTAGCGCTGCTTTTGTCCGCCGAGGCGCAAAAGATCATAGCCCTCCCTTTCCGCTCTTTCCATTGCGAGGGCGAAGAGCTTCGAGAAATATCCGCGCCCCGCATATGCGGGATGCGTGGCAACGTTTCCCGTGGTGGCAACGCGCAAGAGCGCATCTCCCACGCGCAGGGAAAGCGGATAAATGCCGACGGCGCTGACCAAGCGCCCGTCCTCAAAGAGGCCGATATGCCGCGCCATATGCGCATCGTCCCGCACCCACATTTTCGGCTGTCCGCGCAGAAAATCCACGGGGCGGTCGCGCACGGCGGCAAAGCTTGTATTCAGAAGGGAAAGGAGCGCGTCGTAGTCATTCTTATTGAGCGTGCGAATTTCCATTTTCTTTTCTCCCTTATATCCGCTCGATGCGGAACATTTTGGTTTCTCCGAAATACGAATCAAAGGAGAATTCGGCATCGCTTTCGGCGTAGACCTTGTTTTCGTAAACCTCCGTCACCTTGGCGGGATAGGGGAGGTTGAGCGTTTTTCTTCCGCTGCTTGCGGCGTGGTGGGTGATATAATTTTTGCCGATGAAGAGCACATCCTCTGCATCGCTGTAAATATGCACGCCCGCGAAGCGGCAAATGGCGCGCAGCTGGTTTCGATCGATCAGCTTTGCTCCGTAGAAGATCGAGGTGAAGCCGTCCGTTTCCTTCACGGTCATAGCAGGATAGGGAGAGTTTGTGAAGTAGGCAAGATTCTTTGCATCCGGATCGGCGGCATGGAAGAGCGGATAGAGATAGCTATCGAAGTGGGAATAATGATACGGCCCGAGACCAAAATGGATATAGCGCCGGAAAATTCCGAAAAGCGCGCGGCGGTCAAGTCCGTCGGTGGCGGGATGCGCCTCGCCCGAGAAGCGGAAAACGGGATCAAAGAGGTCGTTTTCCATCTCAATCCTGATGCCCGTCAGAGCGCTGATATTTTCCGCGCTCATTTTCGTTTTTGCCGTTGGATCGGCAAAGCCTGAGGCATAGAGCCAGAGGGCAACCGCCCCCTCGCGCGAAAGCCTTGCGCGAATGGCCTCTCGCTCCTCCTTCGTCAGAACGAAGCAGTTGACGAAAACATAGAGCTTATGCTTTGGCATTTTTTCGCTCGCAAAGTCGCTCACATAGTACTGCGCATAGCGAACGCCGACATAGGGAAGCTCGTGGTTTCTGAGAAGCTCAACGACCTCGCCTGTGGTTTGTATCGAGGTTACCTGCGTGGATTTATCGCAGAAAATATAGGCAACCTCGCATTCCTTGGTGCGATCCAGGGAATAGGCGACTTTTGCGATCGCCTGCTGCTTTTTGATCAACTGATAAATTTCGGGGAAGCGGTAGCGCCGTCCGCCGAGAAGCTGGTCAAACCACCAATAGTAATTGTCGCAGCAAATGTTTTTTCCGAACTCGCGCTTCATTGCGTTGATGGAGTCGGTTTCGTCATAGACGTTGTATTTGCGGCGGAAAAAGCGGTTTTCCGCGTGCGTGCGCGTATCCTCCTGGCTGATATAAACCGTTTGGTGCAGAGCGAAGGAATCCTCCGCAACGCGCTGGGCGGGAACGCCGCCGGGCTGGCGGTTCTGATAAACGGAGGGGTTCAGCATAAAGTCGTAATCGGGGGATTCGAGAAGCCAGCTCACATAGCCGTTTCGGCCGGAGGTCAGGGTGTTGTCGCACCCCTGCGAGCCATAGCACATACCAACGATGCGATTCGGCGTGATGGACTTGATGACCTTAGCGAAATGTCTTTGCGCGCGCGCCGTTGCCTTATGATGGGCGCGATAGAAGTCGTAAACATAGGGGCAGGTATTCATATCCGTGAAGGATCCGATATGCGTGCCGTTGCATTCCGCAGGGGGCGTTTCGGCATTGGAGAGCATTTTTCTCTTCGGGATCGCGGCATCGAAATCCACGTCCATACCGAAATAATGCTCCTCATAGGTGGGGATTCTTGGATTTTCGATATCGGCTGCGGGATCGTTCCAGGCCTTCTTCAGCGCCTCGGCCGTACCGTAGGTTTCCTTAAGATAGAGCGAAAATTCGCGCTTCACCGCCTCGCTGTATCCCTGGCAGCGCTTCTTTTCCGTATCGAGGTAGGGGAGCCCGCTATACCATTCCGAGCTTTGGCCTGCGGCAGGGAAGCATCCGATGATGCGATCGGCATAGGGGAGCGCCATCAGCGCCCGCCAGAGCTCTCCGAGCGCCTCGCCCGCCGCCTCGCGCCAGAGCGAGGAGGCAAGGGAATACATCATCGGCAGATCTGCCTCGTAGGACTCCGTGAAAAGATGGAAGGGCGGCTTTTCCCCGTCGCTGTATGTGATGCATTCGCCGGGATGCGCAAGGATCCAATCGATCGGGGGATGCAGGCCGATGCGCGGCAGAATATAGGCATCGGGGCAAACGGCCAAAAGCGCGCTTGCCTCCTTATCAAAAAGCTCGATGGAATCGGGCTGAAGCCAAAGCGTGTTGCAATGGAAAAAGAAAACGCGCACGCCGCTGTCGTAGAGGCTTTTGAAATACGCAGGATCAAAATGAATGCTCTTTCCGCCGTTGTCCCGCGTGCGCACCGTCACGAAGGCGGGGGGAAGCGTTTCTCCGTTCACCGTGATGGCGACGCGGCCGTTTTGTCTTTCCACCTTTACGTTCGTCATAAAAGGAGGCTCCTTTGGTTTATACTTTTTTAAAATGAAATTTCTTTAATTTTATTTTATCAAGGCTTATTGACAAAAACAATGCTTTAATTTATAATTGTGATATAATATTTTAACATTCGTGAGGCGTTTTATGGAGCTTTTGGCTTGCACGCGGCTGTATCGGGAAAAATTCAATGAGGAGCACTTTTGCAAGGCGGATCATTTTCTTCTTCTTTCGCTGGAGGGGAGCTTTTTCGTCAGGAGCGCGGCGGGGGATTTTCAGGTGGAGAGAATGCAGGCCTTCCATTTTCATAAGGGCGTCTTATACGAGAGAAGGATCACCGCACCGCTGACGATGCTTCTTTTTCGCTACCGAAGCGATGCGCCTCTCTTTCCCTGCGAGCATCTGATCTTTTGGGATACGGCGCGCGTATCCTCCACGGCCGCGCTCTTTTCCTCCTGCGAGAGCCTTGGCGATGCAAGAGAGCGGCGCGCTCTTCTGCTTTCGGATCTTGCCAATCAATATGCAATCGAGCGGAGTCTTGGAGAAAATCGCCCCGTGCGGGATGAGCGCATCCTGCGCGCGGAGCAGAAAATGCGCGAAAGCTTTGCCGCCTTGCCCCCCGTTTCGGTGCTTGCTGACGAATGCGGACTCTCGCACGCGCAGTTTATCCGCCTGTTTCGGGAAAGCTTCGGGCAAACGCCCTCGGAGCATCTGGCCTCCTTGCGATTGCAAAGGGCGATCGAGATGCTTTCCCAAACCGAGTTTTCCGTGAAGGCGATTTCCGAAATCTGCGGCTTTGAAAATCAGTATTATTTCAGCAATTTTTTCAAGCGTCGCGTTGGCTGTGCGCCGTCGGCCTACCGCGCGAATATGCTTTCGATCCTTTGATTAAAATGAAAAAGAAAACCGAGCACAGAGCCCTTTATGTTTTTTTGGCTTTGTGCTCGGTTTTTTAAAAAATACAGGCTTTCTCTCTGCTTTAAAGCAGTCAGATGCCGCGCAGATCTGCGAGGGTATGGTTATGCTCGGCGTTATAGAGAGCCCAGATCACGCGCAGACTGCGCAGAGCGCTTCGTCCGT
>JAZTWU010000179.1:0-9444 GCA_045636085.1 Eubacteriales bacterium | reverse complement strand
AGGAGCCCGTTTTATGGAAATGCAATTGAAGGAGTATATCCATCCTAAAAAATTCATTGCTCTGCTTTCGATTCTGACGGCATTGTTTGGCATTTCGACGGTGGTGGCGGCTGAGATATTCATTTTGCCGTTTGGCGCATTATTTGCTTTGCTTCTTTGGTTTGAGCCGAAGAGAAAGCTTTTCAGTGCTCTGATCCCGATTCTTCTGCTCGCTTTTTCCGCGTTTTTTGGAATTGCAGATGTTTTCGCCGTTTGCTCCGGTCTTCTTTGCGGATTTTTGCTTTGGTTTTGCTATTGGAAGGGAATCGGAAAAAACGATACCGTTTTTATTCTGACGGCGTTTTTTTCGCTGTATCTTCTTTCTGCGCTCTTCTTATCCATCGGCGCTATCGCGAAGGATTATAGCTTTTCCGCCGTGCTGACCTATTACGAGGCCTTTATCGAGGAGCAGAAGGTTGCCTTTGTCGAGGCGCTTTCCGAGCTGACCGTGATGGATGAGGCGGGAAATACCCGGCTCTTGATAGACTCTGAAACGGCAGAGCTTCTCTTCATATCCTTTGTTCGTCTGACCGTTGCTTATATCGTCATTGTTGCTTTCGCTTTCTGCGGTATCGTTTCCAAGATTTTTTGCGGCGTTGTCCGCTATGCGCAATGCGATGAATCCCGCATCCGCGGATGGAAGCTTTTGCTCCCGAATCTTTTCGTTTTCGCCTACGTAGCCGTTTTCGTTCTCTCGTTTCTTTCCGGCGGCGCGGAGAGCACCCTCGGTATAGCGTTGCAGAACCTCAGCAGTATCCTTATGGTGGTTTTCGCATATCCGGGAATTTCTTATTTGTTTTTTATTGCGAAAAAAACGCGGCGGCGCGGCTTCTTCATTCTGATGATCATTATCGGATTGCTTATGTTTTCCGTCACCGCAGTTCAGCTCCTTTCCTATCTCGGTGCTTATGCAACCTTCGTTGCCAATCGCGCCGTTTCCGAGGAATAAGCAAAAGCTCTTTTAAGGAGGTATTGATTTGAATTACAACGAGCCGAGAAAAAATAAGGTTCCGTATGCACCGAAGGACGAATATATTTCCATCGTCTCGCTCGGATGCCTGCATATCGGTATTTTTGCGGTTTTTGTTTTGTATACCCGAATTTCCCCCATCCTGCTTGCGACGCTTTCCGTCCTTGCTTTTCTGGTGGAGGTAATGGTGTTTTCGATTCTTCGAAGAAAAAATGCGGGAATTGCATCCAGAACGGATTTGCATTCCGTCATTCACCATTCGCTCGGTGGCGTTCTTAAAAACACCGCATATCCTTCGTTTATCGTGGATATGCACGGATTCCTTTTGTGGTATAACGATTCCGCACGAAAGATTCTCCCGGAGGAAGAGAATTATATTGGATTTAATATAGAGTCGTTCTTCGGTCGGCTTTCTCTTTCTGCAGACGGTGCAGGCGAAAAAACCGTTTCGTTGGATGGCGTTGTTTACCGCGTTGAGGTCTTTTCTCTGGATGAAACGGGAGATCTGACGCTATTGATGCTTTCGGATATCACGGAGCTTTCCGTGATGGAGAAGCGGTATACGGACGAGCAGATTGCCGTTGCCTATATTGCTATCGATAATGTGGAGGATGTTCTCCAGAACGTGCACGAGAATTATACCGATTCGGTCGTGAAGGTGGACCTTTGCCTCAAGCGCTGGGCGGCAGAGATGAACGGCGTGCTGAAGTCTTATGCCAACAATAAGTATATAATGCTTTTTGACCGCAAGGCAATGCTTTCCTGCATCGAGGATCGATTCTCGATTCTTGACACCATCCGTGATACGAGAATTGATGACGGTATTTCCGTCACGGTATCGATCGGCGTTTCCTGCACGGGCGAAACTCTGGCAGAAAGAGAAAAGCTGGCAAGCGAGGCCATTGACCTTGCCTTGCAGCGTGGAGGTGATCAGGCTGTTTATAAGTCGCGCGAGGGCGTTGAGTATTACGGTGGACGAACGAAGTCCGTCTATAAGCGCTCCAACGTTCGCTCCAGAACCTTCACCAATCAGCTGACGGCGATGATCGCGCGCGCCGATAATGTTTTGATTATGGGACACCGTTACGGTGACTTTGATTCCTTCGGTGCTTCGGTTGGAATCGCAAAGCTTGCGCAGATGTGCGGAACGAAAACCAATATCTGCGTGGATCTGCGTGATAAAAACCTTTCTCCCTGTATTCGTCTGATGCAGGAGGAGGCGCCGTACGCGCAGGTCTTCGTTGATAATGCCGAGGGCTTGGATCTTGTGACGAGCGATACGCTTCTCATCGTCGTTGACGTTTCGACGCTCGGAAGAGCACAGTTTGAAAATATTGCTTCTCGCGTGAATACGGTGGCGGTAATCGATCACCACAGAAAGATGGAGAAGCTTGAGGATCGTATTAAGCTTTCGTATATAGAGCCATCTGCCTCCAGCGCCTGTGAATTGGTGACGGAGATGCTGCAGAATGCCGCATCCTCGCATACGCTTCTGAAGTCCGAGGCGGATCTTCTGCTTGCGGGTATTCTTCTGGATACCAAGCAGTTCACCAGAAATACGGGCACGAGAACCTTTGCGGCCGCGCAGTATCTGCGCAGTGCGGGCGCAAGTCCTGCCGATGTATACGATCTTTTCAAAACTGATCCTATGGATCTTGCAAGGGAGGCCCGCTTCCATACCTCGATCACGATGTATCGCGATTGCGTGGCAATTTCCAGCTGTGAGGGCGAAACAGATGAAACCTTCCGCGTGCTTGCATCCAAGGCGGCGGATAAGATGCTCACGCTCAAAAACGTGGAGGCGGCCTTCACGCTTGTTCGCATCGGTGATCAAATTCATATTTCCGGTCGATCCACGGGAAAGATCAACGTGCAGTTGATTCTTGAAAAATTCCATGGCGGTGGCCATTTTGACGTTGCGGGAGCGCAGGTGATTTCGGATTCCATTCTGAAGGTGATCGAGAACCTGAAGAGCGCAATTGATGACTTTTTTGATAAAAAATAAAGGAGAAATATAAAAAATGAAGGTAATTTTGCTTTGTGACGTAAAGGGACAGGGAAAGAAGGATCAGATCGTCGATGTTTCGGACGGATATGCGCGCAATTTCCTCCTTCCGCAAAAGAAGGCCGTGATCGCGGATGCTAAGGCCACGGGTGAGCTTAAGAGCAAGGAGGAGGCAAAGCAGTTCAAAATCGAAGAGGATAGAAAGGCCGCTCGTGCGCTCGCAGAGAAGATCAAGGGCATCAAGATCGATATTGCAATGGGGCACGGTGCAGACGGCCGTCTTTACGGCTCCGTAACGGCAAAGGATATCGCCGAGGCGCTTGAAAAGAAAATCGGCGCGGCCGTGGACAAGAGAAAGATTTCCCTCAAGGACAATATCAAGGCCTACGGAAATTATTCTGTGGATTATAAGATTCTTTCGGATATCGGCGCAACCTTTGAGGTTCTCGTTCACGAATAATAAAGATTTTTGAAAAGAGAGACGAATATGGATTCCGGATATATGAAACAGATGCCGTTTTCGGTGGAGGCGGAGCAGGCATTGCTCGGTTCCGTTATTATCAAGCCGGAGGCATTTGATAAGGTCGGCGGTGTGATCCAGCCCGAGGATTTTTATCTTGCCGAGCATCAGCATATCTTCAGTGCTATCGTGAAGATGTTTATGCAAAGCAAGGTGATTGATCCTGTAACGCTCGTGAATGCCTTGGTGGAGCAGGGAGATCGCGATGAGGCCGGCGGTATTCAGTATATTTCGCTTCTGACGCAATCGGTTCCCTCCGCATCCAACGTTGCGGACTATGCGAAGATCGTTAAGGATAATTCAACGCTCAGAAAACTGATCCGCATTTGCGACGAGGTGAATTCCGCCGCATATGAGGCGGCCGCTCCCGTGAGAGAGATCGTGGATTCCGCCGAGCAGAAGATCTTTGATATTTCGCATAACAATACAACGAAGGATTTTCGGCACATCCGCGACATTATGCAGAATGTGTATCAGGAGCTGGAATTAAAGTGCGAAAATAAGGGGGCTACCTCGGGGCAGAAGACCGGCTTTTCAGGGCTTGACAGAATGCTCGTCCAGATGGGCGCGGGAGATCTCGTTATTGTCGGCGCGCGTCCCGGTATGGGTAAAACCTCGTTTGCGATGAATATTGGCGTGAATGCGGCAAAGGCATCGGGCAAGGCGGTTTGTATTTTCTCGCTCGAGATGTCGGGCGAGCAGCTTGTCACGAGAATTCTTTCGAGCGAGGCGATGATCGATTCGTATAGCCTTCGCTCCGGCCAATTGAAGCCCGAGCAATGGGATAATATTGCAGGCGTTATTTCCACGCTTTCCGGATGCGAGATCTATGTGGACGATACCTCGGCGATCACGGCAACCGATATGAAGGCAAAGCTACGCCGCATTCCCAACCTCGGTATGGTTATCATAGACTATATCGGATTGATGCAGAGCACAATCAATACGGATAACCGCGCGGTTGCCGTTGGTGATATCTCCAGAAACCTGAAGATTATGGCGAAGGATTTCGGAATCCCGATCATTTGCTGTGCACAGCTGAACCGTGGCACCGAGTCCAGACCCGGCGCAGGAAAGAAGCCCACGCTTGCAGACCTTCGTGATTCCGGTTCTATTGAGCAGGATGCGGATATCGTTCTCTTCCTGTACCGTGACGAATATTATAAGGATATCAGCGGAAGTAACGACGAGGAGGCGGCGGAAAGCGCAAATACGGCAGAGGTCATTATTGCAAAAAACCGTCACGGCTCGGTCGGAAACGTGAAGATGGGCTGGATCGGCCAGTTTACCAAATTCAGAACGCTGGAGGAAGACCTTCGCAATGAAGGATAAGCAATTGGGTTCCCTTATGGATGCGGCGTACGGTGCATTCCTTTCCGTCCTTCGTGAATACGAAATGGAAGAGAAAATTGCCAAGGGCGTTTTGCTCGGATTTTCCGGCGGGGCGGATTCGATGCTTCTTTTGCATCTTCTGCTTCGTTACAGAAGAGAAAATGAATTTCCCTTGATTGCTGCGCATATTCATCACGGTATCCGAGGCGAAGCCGCAGATCGCGATGCAGAGTTCTGCGAGCGGATTTGCGAAGCATTCGGTATTGATTTTGTTTGCAAAAGAGTGGATGTTCCCACATATGCAAGGGAAAAGAAAATGGGAATCGAGGAGGCCGCGAGGTTTTTGCGTTATTCCTGTTTTGACGAGATAATTAACGGCAGAAACGATATTTCCACCATTGCGCTCGCACATAATTCCACGGATAATCTGGAAACCGTTATTTTTCATCTGATGCGCGGATGCGGAAGCGGCGGCCTCGGTGGCATCGCTCCCGTGCGCGATCATATCATTCGCCCGCTGATTTCGCTTTCGAAGGAGCAGATCGTTTCTGCGCTTTCCGAGGCGGGGATATCCTTTGTGAGCGATGAGACAAATGCGGATACGCGGTATACGAGGAATTACATCCGCCACGAGATTTTGCCAAAACTTTATCGACTTTCTCACTCTCCCGAAGTATCGGTTCGCCGCGTTTGTCGTAACCTAATAAATGACGATGATTATTTAAGCAGGGAAGCGGAGCGCTGTTTTGAAAAGATTTCCGAGGGTGAGGCGCGGATCGAATTTTTGAAGGATTTGCATCCTGCGCTTCGCGCCCGTGTGCTTTTTCGCTGGGCAAGTGAATTTGGGATTGCTCTGACGCAAAAGCAGATCGAGCGGATCGGAGTGCTTCTTTTGCGCGGCGGTCGCTTCTCCTATGATCTTTCGGGCGGCTATTGCTTTTTTGCGGAGCGCGGCATCTGCTCGATTTGCAAAAGACTGAAGGAGACGGAATACGTCGGCGGTTTCAGAAAGGCGCTTGTGCCCGAGCAGGCAGCATCCCTTGCGCGCGGGGCTTTCGTTATATCGCGCGGCGCACCTCAAAATATTTCGCCAAATATTTACAATTTTTCAATCAAAGCAAATCTGAGCTCTGCTATAATTGAAGGCGAGTTGTTTATTCGCTATCGCCGCGAGGGTGATAGCTATTATTACGGCGGTATGACGCACAAACTGAAAAAGCTATTCAATGATAAGAAAATCCCCGTTACGGAAAGGGATACGCTCCCGATCCTTTGCGATCAAAAGGGCATTCTATGGGTGCCGGGCTTTGGCGTTCGCGATGATGGCGGATGTAATACGAATGCATTGCAGGCTGCTTTTTTCTATTAATGCGAATGCTTGTTCGCACAATCCTATGAAAGGTACGGAATCCTGAATGAAGGCTAATTTTAAAAATATAATCCTTCTTTTAATTGCTGTGGTCGGAATCGTTCTCGGCGTTTCCTTTTTCAACCGCAGTCTGAGTCAGACCGAGGCGCCGGTTTATACGGATATCATTGAGATGTTCGACCGCGATCAGGTTGTTTCCTTTGAGCTGGACGGAAATCTGAATCTTACGATGAAGGTACTGAAGCTCAAGACGGATGCGAGCGGAAACCCTGTGATGAAGCCCGCTCTGGATGAAAACGGCGATCCCATTCTGAATGAGAGCGGCGAACCGGTTTTCAAATATGATTATGAGACCGATAAAAACGGAAAGCTCGTTTATTCCACTGTGAATTACACGCTGAGCTACAATATTCAGCTCGAAAATATCCACGACAAGGCAATTGCAATGCTGGAGCGCGGTGACACAAACCTTGAATCCTTCGATTTTGCGCAGGTTGCGGAAACGCCTTGGTATCAGGTTTATCTTCCTTATATCATCATCTCCGTTTTGTTCATTGCCCTCTGGATCTTCGTGATGCGTTCCTCGTCCTCTATGGGGGGCGGAAAAATGGGCGGATTTTCGAAGTCCAAGGCCAAGGTGAGCGTGAATGATAAAAACGCCGTGAAATTTGCCGATGTGGCAGGATGCGAGGAAGAAAAGGCAGAGCTTGAGGAGGTCGTTGAGTTCCTGAAGGATCCGACGAAGTTTGTTAAGCTCGGTGCCCGTATTCCGCGCGGTGTTCTTCTCGTTGGCCCTCCCGGTACGGGTAAAACGCTTTTGGCGAAGGCCGTTGCGGGCGAAGCCGGCGTTCCTTTCTTCTCAATTTCCGGTTCGGATTTTGTGGAAATGTATGTCGGCGTTGGTGCATCTCGTGTTCGCGATCTCTTTGATAACGCAAGAAAAACGCCTGCAAGCATTATTTTCATTGATGAAATTGATGCCGTTGGCCGTCACAGAGGCGCAGGTCTCGGCGGTGGTCACGACGAAAGAGAGCAGACCTTGAACCAGCTTCTCGTTGAAATGGATGGCTTTGGCACGAATTCGGGCGTTATCGTTATGGCGGCAACCAACCGCCCGGATATTCTTGACCCCGCGCTTCTTCGTCCCGGCCGATTTGATCGCCGTGTGACGGTGAATTATCCCGATATGCGCGGCAGAGAGGAAATCCTCCGCGTTCACTGCAGAAATAAGCCGCTTGAAAAGACCGTGGATCTTCGCAAGATTGCGCAGACGACGATCGGATTCACGGGCGCTGAGCTTGCCAACCTTATGAACGAGGCGGCGCTTCTTGCCGCGAAGCGCGGAAAAACGCTGATCGGTATGGAGGATATCGAGCAGTCGTATATGAAGCTTCTCCTTGGTCCCCAAAAGAAGGCAAAGGTGCGCACGCCCGAGGATAATAAGCTTTGTGCTTACCACGAGGCAGGTCACGCCGTTGCGTCCTATTATTGCAAGCATACCGATCCTGTGAAGCATATCACGATCATTCCCGCAGGCGGTGCCGGCGGCGTGACCGTCAGCGTTCCGACGAAGGATCAGATGACGACCTCGAAAAATCAGATGCTCGATCAGATTGTTCTTTCTCTTGGTGGCCGCGTTGCGGAGCAGCTTGTTTTGGACGATATTTCTACGGGTGCCTCCAGCGATATCCAGAAGGCAACGCAGATCGCGCGTGCTATGGTAACCCGCTACGGTATGAGCGACAAGCTCGGAACCGTGCTTTATGGCTCGGAGCATTCCTCCGATGAGGTTTTCCTTGGCAGAGATTTTTCCAGCGGAAAGAATTATTCCGAGGCAACCGCCGCAGAGATTGACGAGGAGATCCGAAACATCATCGCGAGCTCCTACGAGCGTTGTAAGGCGATTCTTTCGGAGCATATGGATAAACTTCATTTCGTGGCCGAATATCTGTTCAAGAACGAATCTATGGATGAGGAGCAGTTTGCCGCGGCAATGGAGGCTGAGAATCCCACGGTGGAGGACATCGTGAATATCGCGGAGGAAAAGCGCCGCAAGAGCGAGGATGAAAATAAATCCGCCTTCGAAAAGAGGCAGAAGGAAGAAGAGGAGCAAAAGCTTCGCGCAGAAGAAGAGGCCAAGGCAAGACTTGAGCAGGATAAAAATCCTCCGATCGATCTTGCAGGACTTTTCGGCGGCCTCCGACAGGATGACGATTCATCCCCTGATGATAAAAAATAAAAGTAATTTTCAATCTTGATTTCTTAAAAAATGTATATAGAAACGACAGAAGCACCGTATTGTGGCAATGCTTCTGTCGCTTTTTTATTTTGCTTAAATGGGATAGCTCTTTTAAATCGAGTGCGCGAATTCCGAGGGACTCATCCCCGTGTATTGCTTGAATTTTTTTGAAAAATAAAGGGGATCCGAAAAGCCGACCGCTTGGGCGATGCTTTTAATGGAATACGGAGGAAATTTTAGGAGCTGCTTGGCTTTATCGATGCGAACGCGCGTCAGATATTCGATGGGGCTGAGGGCGGTGCTATCCTTGAAGAGCTTTGAAAAATAACTGCTTTCAATGCCGAGGGTTTTGGATAGATCGCTGATATAGATCTCGTTCATATAATTGTTTTCGAAATAGCGGATTGCATAGTCCGTATAGGAAGCATCGGGAATCTTCAGCTCGCGGTTTTTATCGGTCAGCAGAGCGAAAAGCGCATAAAAATGTGAGAGGATCCTGTATTGATCGGATTGAAAATTTGAATTCGATAGGGAATAGATTGCATCAAAGGCACTCTCCACCTCAGAAAAAATTTCGATGTATTTAATAGGAGAGCGCGGATGAAGTCCCAGATGATTCGGCAAAATCGAAAAAGCCTCGTCAAAGCAGATCCATATTATATCGGAATTTCCGAAGAAGTTATATTCAAATTCGTGATCGGGAAAGGTGCAGATCACGCAATGATCGTGAAATGCGATCTCCTTGCCCTCCGTTTTTAAAACGCCCTCTCCCTTTTTGACAAAGATCAGCCAAGAATGGTTTCTGGATTTCGGGCCGAAGGAATGATCGATTGCATTGGTTCGTTTTCCGCATTTGATGATATGAAGCTGTATCCAATGATCAAAAAATAATTCGTTTTCCGAATAAAACATAAAATCATCCCCTTCGATTTTTTATATTTCCATTATAACACAAAACCACAAAAAAATC
>JAZTWU010000178.1:0-12555 GCA_045636085.1 Eubacteriales bacterium | reverse complement strand
GCGGTATCGGCGATGCTCTCCTTTTTGCCGATCTGTGAGCCCGTGGGGCCAAGGTAGGTCGATCCCATACCGAGATCCGATGCGGCAACCTCGAAGGCGCAGCGCGTGCGCGTGCTGTCCTTCTCGAAGATCAGGGCAATATTCTTGCCCTCGCAAATTCTATGCGGAATGCCTGCCTTCTTCTTCGCCTTCAGCTCGGCGGCAAGCTCCAAAAGATAGGTGATTTCTTCCGTCGTGAAATCCAGAAGCTTCAGAAAATCTCTGCCCTTCAAATTCATAATTCTTTCTCCAAATCTATCGTTTTATAGTCAAAATGCAAATGTTTGTTTGCGTTTTTTGCTTTAAACAAGCTTCTCTTTGGCGTATTCGATCTGCGCCTTGACAGAAGCAAGCGAGGTTCCGCCCTCGGAAATTCTCGTTTCAACGCAGGTGCGAAGCGAGATCGCCTCGAAAACATCCTCCGCAAAAAGCTCGCTTTCGCCCTTGAAGACGGAGAGAGGAAGCTCCTCCAGCACCGTATTTTCTCTGATGCAATAGGCAACGAGGCCGCCCGCGATCTTATAGGCCGTGCGGAAGGGCATTCCCTTCTTCACGAGATAATCCGCAAGGTCGGTGGCGTTGATAAAGCCCTTCTGCGCGGCGCGAAGCATATTCTCCTTGATGGGGCGCATCGATTCGATCATACCGTCGAAGACCTTGAGGCACATCGTGACGGTGTCTATCGCATCAAACACGCCTTCCTTATCCTCCTGCATATCCTTGTTGTATGCAAGGGGCAGGCCCTTCATCGTCGTCAGAAGCGCCATCAGGTCGCCGTAAACGCGGCCGGTTTTTCCGCGCACGAGCTCGGCCATATCGGGGTTCTTCTTCTGCGGCATAATGGAGGATCCCGTCGTGAAGCTATCCGAAAGCTCCACAAACTTGAATTCCCACGAGCACCAGAGGATGATCTCCTCGGAGAAGCGGGAAAGATGCATCATCAGCACCGAAAGCGCGGAGAGCATTTCGAGAGCAAAATCTCTGTCCGAAACGCCGTCCAAGCTATTGAGGCAGATGCCGTCAAAGCCGAGAAGCTTCGCTTCCATACGGCGGTCGGTCTTATAGGTCGTGCCTGCGAGGGCACAGGAACCGATGGGGGAGAAATTCATTCTTTTTCTGCAATCCGCAAGGCGGTCAATATCGCGCAGAAGCATCATTGCGTACGCCATCAGATGATGGCCGAAGAGGATGGGCTGGGCGCGTTGCAGATGCGTATAGCCCGGCATAATGCAATCGGCATATTCCTCCGCCTTCGCCGTGACGGTGGTGCAGAGCGCCTTTGTCAGCGCGGTGATCTCATCGAGCGCGCCGCGCAGATACATACGGAAATCCAGCGCAACCTGATCGTTGCGGCTTCTGGCAGTGTGCAGCTTCTTTCCAAGATCGCCGAGCCGCTCCGTCAGCACCTGCTCCACGAACATATGAATATCCTCGGCGCTCATATCGAAGGCAAGAGCGCCGCTCGAAAGATCCGAAAGGATGCCCTCCAGCCCCTCGATCAGGCGATCAGCCTCCTCCTTGCCGATGATTCCCTGCGCGCCGAGCATTGCGGCGTGCGCCATACTGCCCTTAATATCCTCAGCAAACATTCTCGAATCAAAATGAATGGAAGAATTGAAATCGTCCGCCAGCTGATTGACGGCGCCATCCGTTCTTCCTGCCCACATCTTAGCCATAATTTTTCTCTTTTCCTTTGAATTTCAAAGGGGCTGTCGCCCCGTTTCTGTGCGCGACAGCCCGCTTCATTTTGAAGAATTACTTTTGGTTCTTTGCGTTCACCTGTGCCTGCACCTTGATCGGAAGGCCGAAGAGGTTGATAAAGCCTGCGGCATCTGCCTGGTTATAAACCTCATCCTCACCGAAGGTGGCAAGCTCCTCGGAATAAAGCGCGTAATCGCTCTTCACGCCGGCCTTGATGATGTTGCCCTTATAGAGCTTGAGACGAACCGTACCGGTTACGTTCTCCTGCGTCTTCTCCACGAATGCGGAGAGAGCCTCGCGCAGAGGCGTGAACCACTGGCCGTTGTATACGAGATCTGCGAAGGTGATCGCAAGCTCGGCCTTCTTGTGCGCCGTCATCTTATCCAGCGTCAGCGTCTCAAGATAGTTGTGTGCAAAGTAAAGGATCGTTCCGCCGGGAGTCTCGTAAACGCCGCGGCACTTCATACCAACGAGACGGTTCTCGATGATGTCCAGAAGGCCGATGCCATTCTCGCCGCCAAGCTTATTGAGAGCAAGGATGATATCCTTCGCGCTCATCTTCTCGCCGTTGAGAGCCACGGGCGTGCCCTTCTCGAAGTCCATCGTGATGTAGGTGGGCTTATCGGGTGCCTCCAAGGGAGAAACGCCCATCTCAAGGAAGCCCTTCTTCTCATAGAGAGGCTCATTCCAAGCATCCTCAAGGTCAAGACCCTCGTGAGAAAGGTGCCAGAGGTTCTTATCCTTGGAATAGTTGGTCTCGCGGTTGATCTTCAGGGGCACGTTGTGCGCCTCCGCATAGTCAATCTCCTCCTCACGGGACTTGATATCCCACTCGCGCCAAGGAGCGATGATGTGCATATCGGGAGCAAATGCCTTGATGGCAAGCTCGAAGCGCACCTGGTCGTTACCCTTACCCGTGCAGCCGTGGCAGATTGCATCTGCGCCCTCTGCAAGAGCGATCTCAACGATTCTCTTTGCGATGATGGGACGGGCGAAGGAGGTACCGAGAAGGTATTCCTCGTAGATTGCGCCGGCCTTCATCGTGGGGATGATATAGTCGTCAACGAAGTCCTCGGTGAGGTCCTCGATATAAAGCTTGGATGCGCCGGTCTTCAGAGCCTTCTCCTCAAGGCCCTCCAGCTCGTCTGCCTGGCCAACGTTACCCGAAACGGCAACGACCTCGCAGTTATTGTAGTTTTCCTTCAGCCACGGAATGATAATCGTGGTATCAAGACCGCCCGAATATGCCAAAACCACTTTCTTAATGTTCTTCTTATCCATTTTAAAAATCCTCCGATTTTGCTTTGCGGCGATGCGCCGTTGTTTTTTGACGATGCTATTTTACCACTCTTAGAATAAATATGCAAGAGTTTTTTGCAATTTTCTTTATTTTCGGCAGTTTGCACCATTATATATAGATGCATTTCCGACCGTTTGTTTATCTTTATCGGCATAAATGCATAATAATGCGCATATTCGGTGAATATATGCATTTATGCTGTTTTTTGCTTCTATATTTAATAGAAAAATCAAGCGAGCACGACATAGTTCGTATAAGCCCTTGCGCCCTTGGCATCGGTCACCTCGGCGCGGATGAAGCGCTCGTGGGGCAAGAGGCGGTGGCGGTGCTCGGTGAGATTTTCGCCGCGCAGGCAAAGACCCTCTGCCCAAGCGGTGCTCGAGAAGAGGCTGATGCGGCAAACGGGCGAGGAGCGGACGACGATCTCGTCCCCCTCCCTTGCGATATGCACCTCGGGCGCATCCTGCCCCTCGGTTGCATAGAATTTTCCTTCGCGCACGGCGGCAAGGATCTCGGCCTCGCTCGCATTCTCCTCGCATTCCACCATCACGGCGGCCTTCACGGAGCTCTCCTCATAATAATGCGTATCGTCCGTCGCGAGAAGGAGCATCGGCTTGCCAAGGCAGGCGCAAAGATCGGTAAAGCATCCGGAATACGGGCGGGAGGATTCTCCCTCGTCCGAAACGGTGTTATAAATTTCCGTGATCGAAACCTCCGAAAGCGCCACGGCGGTCTCGGGAAGGTTCAGCGACCAGGCGGGATGTGCCAGCACGGGGGTTCCGCCCGCCTCGATAATGCGCGAAACGATCTCCTCTGCGGGCAGCTCCTCTTCCCTTTTCACCTCGGGATCGCGCGCACAGCCAAGCGCAAGAATGTGGTAAACACCGCGGCGACCAAAGCAGGAATAGGTATCGTATTCCACGCCCGAAAGCAATTGCAGACCGGCAAGCGTCTCGCCGTGAGAAAAGATATAGTGGTCGGTGATCGCGATGCGATCGTAGCCTGCGCTCTTATAAATGGCGGCAGCCTCCTCAGGCGTCTTTTTTCCGTCGGAGCGGGTGGTATGGGTATGGAAATTGATCTTCAGTCGGTTCTTTCCGTATAAATCCTTATACATATGGTCGCTCCTTTATTCCGCCGAAATATCCAGAAGGCTGACGTCCTTTGCCTTCTTCACGAGGATCTGCTGCATTCCTCCGTCCGAAAGACGGGGCAGGCGGATATTTTTGAAGGTCACGCGGCGGATCTCGCATCCCTCCTTATCAAGGCCCTCGACATAGATTGCGTTGATATCGTTTTTCATTTTCTTTCCCTCCCAATGAAGGAAAAAGCTTTCGCCCGCCAGCGTCATATTCTCAAAATGGAAGTCCGAGAGGCGCGCAAAATCCGGCGCGGCCACGCCGTCATTATTATAGCCAACGGTGCCGACGATGCGCACCATCGCCGCATCGGTATCGAAGACGCGGATATTTTTGATGTAGCCGCCGCGCTTCTCGGCAGATTTGATATGGATGCCCCAAGAGGCGTTTTTCATATCACAGTCCCAGATCGTGACGTTCTCCACGCCGCCGCTCATCTCGCTTCCGATGGCAATGGAATGCCCCGAGACCGCCGAGCAATCGAAAACGCGGATATTTTTTGTCGGACGGCCAATGATGTTGCCCTCGGGGTTCTTGCCCGACTTGATGGCAATGCAATCGTCGCCCGTTTCAAAGCGCGTGCCGAAGATCACAGAGTCCTCCGAGGAATCGGGATCCCAGCCGTCGCCGTTATGTACGGAGGAGGAATGGATATAGCATCCGCTCGTGATGATCTCGCGGGAATAGATAAAATGAATGTTCCAGCTCGGGCCGTTTCCAAGCGTCAGCCCCGAGAGGATCACGCGGCGGCAGTTCGCCATCTGAATGAGGCGGCCGCGCGCACGGCCGGGGATCGTCCAGGCCGTTTCGCACTCCTTGATGGATTCGCCGAGCGAATCCATATAATCCTTGAGAAGCACCGTTTCCTCCGCGATGATCGAATCGCAAAGCGCCGCACCGCCGCCGAGGATCGCGCCCTCGCCTCGCAAAATCACATTCTCGCAGTTATAGCCTGCGGCGTGATCGAGCGTGCCGAGATTGAGAAGCGACTGATAGCACATCTGCTCAATGCCCTCAAAGCGGCTCTTCACCTTCGGCAGATAATCGTGAAAATCCGCCGTTCCCTGCAAAACGCCGCCCTTCTCAACGTAGATGTAGGTGTTAGAATGCACGAAAAGTCCGCCCGTCAGGAAAACACCTGCGGGGATATAAACGCAATCGCCCTCGCCCGCGGCATCCAAGGCGCTCTGGAGCGCCGCCGTATTCAGGGTTTTTCCGTCACCCACGGCGCCGAAATCCAGCACCGAAAGGCGGCGGGGCGCAGAAAGCGTTTTCGCCTTCGCTTCGCCAACGAGCGTCCTCTCCCCGTCTGCCAAAAGGTAAACGGCGAAGGCATACTCGGTTTCGGGAGAAAGTGCCTTGCAGGAAAAATGCGTTTTTCTGCTTTCCGCAATCTTTTCTCCGTTCATAAAAAGCATATAGCACTCGCCTTCGGCAAGCGTGCGCACACGGTCGAAATAGACCTGAATTTCATCCTCAAAGCAAAGAGTTGTTAACATTTTTCCTCCAAAAGTCATAGATTGATGCGTCCATCCTCAAGTGCGGAAACAATATAGGCGATGGCGCTCTCCTCGTTGGAAACGGGCAAAACGAGATCGGCGGCGCGCACGGCCGCCTCGGAGGCATTCGAAACGGCAATGCCACAGCCTGCGGCGTGAAGCATCGATGCATCGTTATCAAAATCACCAACCGCGACCGTTCGTCTCGGATCGATGCCGTAAATCTCGGAAAGCTGAGAAAGCGCACTTCCCTTGGAAACGCCCTTGGGAAGGATCTCATAGATCGTTTTCTCCGAGCGGATATAATCAAATTTTTCATAAAGCGGATGCGTTTTCAGCCGCTCCGCCAGCCGCTCAAGAGCGGCATTTTCCTCGTGCAGAAAAATCACCTTTGCCACGCGATCGTGAACCTCGGTGTAATGGCATTCCACCCTTTGGATGCCCGTCACCCTATAAAAGGAGCGCATCGCCTCGTTTGTTTTATTCAGATACACGTGCTTTGCGCCATTGATCTGAATTGCAATCTCGGGCAGCTCACGATCCACGAAGGAAACGAGGGAAAGGTATTGCTCGGGAAGCTCGGTGAGGCGAAGAAAGTCTTCGCTTTCATAATCATAGACACCGCCGCCGTTGAAGCACCCGATCGCCGCATTCGGTCGAACCGTCTCCCAAACGCCGCGCGCCGCCGAGGGGGCGCGCCCCGTGATAAAGGTGAAGCGTCCGCCCTTCTCTTGGAAGCGGCGGATCGCATCTAAATTTTCAGAGGATACGCTCTTATCGGATCGAAAGAGGGTTCCGTCCAGATCCGTGCAGAGCAAAATACCGTCAAATCTTTTCATTGAATTTCTTTTAGTCCTTATTCTGTTCTTCCTGCTTTTCAATCACGTCGCGAACGATCCATTCCAGCTCCTCCCACTTGCGGAAAATATCCTTGGCAAGCTGAAGCTGGCAACGGGTGCGCACGAGGTTATGCTTCGGATATACGCACTTGAAGTATTTATCACCGGTGATATAGTCGTCAAGGAATCTTGCAGCCAGCTCGATCGTGATCGCATAGGTCGCCTTCACGAGGCTCTGAAGCTCGATCGGCAGAAGCGCATGGCCGGTCTCTCCGATAAAGCCCTTGGCAAAGGCGCGGAATTTCGCCGTATCAAAGAAGACGCGCGAAACGTCCGCCTCGTCCTCCACGGCGGTATTCGCAATGAAGCGCACCGCATCCGCGAAGTCATACATCGACATACCCGGCATAATGGTGTCAAGATCGATCACCACCAAGGGCTCCTTCGTTTTGCGGTCGAAGAGCACGTTATTGCACTTGGTGTCGTTATGCGTCACGCGCTTGGGAAGCTTGCCTGCGGCAAAGAGCTCGGAAAGCTCTGCGGCGAGCGCGCGGTTTTCCTCAATATAAGCAAGCTCGGCCTTCACCTGGCGCACGCGGCCGCAGGGATCCTTTGCGGCGTGCTCAAAGAGGGTATCAAGGCGCTTTTTCGTGTTATGGAAATCCGGAATCGTTTCGTGCAGGGTGGCGCCGTCAAAGTCCGCCAGCTGCATCTGGAAATGGCCAAAGGCCTTTCCCGTCGCCTCGATCACAGAAAGATCCTCCGAGGCGTTGAAGGTCACGCTGTCCACATAGTTGACCACGCGCCAGAAGGACTGCGCGTCGTAAAGATAATAGTTCAGCCCCTCGTCCGTATGATGGAAATGGAGGGAAACTTTCGAGGGATAGCGCTCGCGGATATAGGTCGTCACGCGATCGATGTTCTCCATAATCGCAACGGGGCTCTTGAAGACGTGCGTGTTTACGCGCTGAAAAAGATAGGGCTTCAGCGAGCCGTCGTCTCTCAGGTATGTAACCTTATAGGTAGCGTTGATGTTTCCCATCGTGATCGCCTCATAAGAATAGATCTCCCCGGCGAGTCTGAATTTCTGTCCAATCACGGTCAAGGTACCAAACATATCAAGAGTTCTCCTTTTGGTGTTCTTTTCTTATTTAAAATGCCGCCCTGCGGCCAAATCAAAGCCCAAGAGAAGCGAGGAGCGCCTGCGCATCCTGCGCGTCCTCCGAGACGAGCCTTTGGTTCACCGAAAGCTCGTGCATACCGCGGCAAAGACTGCCGCCAAAAATAAGGCGAAGCCAGCGGCGCACCTGCATCACGGGAAGCAGCCACACGTGCCGCTCCAAAACGGGATACATCCTGGAAAGCGCCCTGCGGGAGAGAAAAATGCGCGAAAGCGCATAGCGAAGCCTTCCGCCGTGCCTGCTCTGCTGAAGCGTCACACGGTTCGTCACCGTGCCGTAAACGCCGCCCGCCAGCACAACGGCCTCCATTCTCTGTGAAAGCGGCGTATGCGCCGCACCGCCAAACCAAACGGCGGCCAGCTCTCGCGCCGCGAGAAAGAAGGTTTCCTTCCCTGCCTCCTTCAGAAGCGGCAAAGCCGCATCCTCTGCAATGCCCTTATAGCGATCCAAAATATAAAGATCCAAAAACGGCTTGATTCCGCATCCGCCCGCCACAAAATGATAGGCCATATGCGCCGTGTGGTGCAGAAGGAAGAAAGCATCTGTCTGCTCAAAATGGAAAGAATTGTTTTCTTTTTGCGCCGAATGCTCCCAAACGTGGGATAAAAGCGCATCGGATTTCTCATTTCCGCTCAATATGCTGAAGTGCAGCTCAAGATGAACCTCCGAGGGAGAATACAGGTGAATATCGTGAAAATTCTTTCCGCCATCCACGCGATACCCCGCCTCCGAGACAAGCGCGGCGCAAGCGCGCTCCAGATCCTCTTCGTGCACGAGAATGTCAATATCACAGCTGCTTCTATGCCAAGGCTGGGGATAAAGCGCACGAAGCACCGCCCCCTTCAACGGCATAAAAGCAATCTCCGCGCGCGAAAGCACGCGTGCAATTTCGTCCAGCGCGAAGCGCATCCGCTCATAGCGAAAGGCCGCCGCCATCTGCAGCTTCTCGCAGGCCTTGCGTAGCGCTTCGCGCTTTTGCTCGCGCTCCGCCTCTGCCGCATCCGCCACGGCTACATCCGCCACGGCTACATCCGTCTCAGCAATCGCTTCGCTTCTTTTTTCGATTGCCGCGGAGCGCATCAGCGCCGCGGCCACAATGTGGCCGAGATCGTGCTTCTGCGCAAGGCTCAGCACCGCCGCCGCGCGCGTCGGCTCCGCCGCGAATGCGGCGGCCTCCTCGGCCACCGCCTCGCCCGTAATTTCGGAGCGAAGCAGGGCAAAAAGCAAATCCTTTATTTCCATTTTCCGCTCCTTTCATTTTTTACCAATATCAAGTCTGCGCCAACTTTCGTCTGCGTACAAATCCAAAAAATATTACATCCTTTTCGGTCTTACCAAAAGATCACAGAATCCGCGCAGAGCTTTGTCTGCGCACCTTGCTTTTTGAGCCGTGAGGTTTTGAGGAAGAATCTTTGATCGCGCCCCGAAGGTGTATATACATACACCGAGAGGAAGCGAGCGAAGATAGAAAAGGATTTTCTATGGATTGGAGGAAAACGGAGTTTTCCAACCTTAATACCTTATCATATCCGCACAGACTTTCGTCTGCGTACAAATCCAATAAAACATAAATCCTTTTCGGTCTTACCAAAAGATCACGCTCAAAAAAAGATCAAAACTTTCTCCAGACCATCTTATCCACTACGCCCACATAAGACTGAATAATCTTAACGACCTTCGTGGAAACATTTTCCTCAATATAGTCCGGCACGGGAATACCGTAATCCCCATTCTGATTCATCGTTACTGCCGTATCCACGGACTGCAGAAGTCCCTTCTCGTCGATGCCGGAGAGAATAAAGCAGGCCTTATCCAGCGCCTCGGGGCGCTCGGTGGAGGTACGGATGCAGATCGCAGGGAAAGGATGACCGATGCTCGTGAAGAAGCTGGACTCCTCAGGAAGCGTTCCGCTATCCGAAACCACGGCAAATGCATTCATTTGCAAACAATTGTAGTCGTGGAAGCCAAGAGGCTCGTGCTGAATCACGCGAGGATCCAGCTTGAATCCGCTTGCGGCCAAGCGGTTGCGGCTACGGGGATGGCAGGAGTACAGGATCGGCATATCGTATTTTTCCGCCATCTTGTTGATCGCCGTGAAAAGACTTGTGAAGTTTTTCTCGGTATCGATATTCTCCTCGCGGTGCGCGGAGAGAAGGATGTACTTTCCCTTTTCAAGGCCAAGACGCTGATGGATATCCGAAGCCTCGATCTCGGCAAGGTTATTATGCAGAACCTCTGCCATCGGCGATCCGGTCACATAGGTGCGCTCCTTGGGCAGGCCGCAATCCGCAAGATAGCGGCGCGCGTGCTCGCTATATGCCATATTCACATCCGAAATGATATCCACGATGCGGCGGTTGGTTTCCTCGGGAAGGCACTCGTCCTTGCAACGGTTGCCCGCCTCCATATGGAAAATCGGAATATGCAATCTCTTTGCGCCGATCACGGAGAGGCAGGAGTTCGTATCGCCCAGAACCAAAACGCCGTCGGGCTTGATCTCGCTCATCAGCTTATAGGACTTGGCAATGATATTGCCGCAGGTCTCGCCAAGGTCTGCGCCAACGGCATTGAGATAAACCTCAGGATCCGCAAGCTTCAGATCCTTGAAGAAAACGCCGTTGAGGTTATAGTCGTAATTCTGTCCCGTATGGGCAAGAATGGTGTCAAAATAGGTGCGGCACTTGTTGATCACGGCGGCAAGGCGAATGATCTCGGGGCGCGTGCCAACGATGATCAAAAGCTTCAGCTTGCCGTTTTCCTGCCACTTTGCTTCGGGAAATGCGCGCGTTGCTTCCATATTTTTTCTCCTGTTTTAAACTTCTTCAAAAAAGGTATCGGGCTTTGCAGGATCGAAGCACTCGTTTGCCCACATCACGGTCACGAGGTCCTCGGAATCCGAAAGGTTGATAATATTATGCGTGTAGCCGGGGAGCATATGAATGGCCTCGATTTTCTCGCCGCTGACCTCAAAGCGAAGCACCTCGTCCGAGCCGATCTTGCGCTCCTCGATCAGGCCGTGACCGGCCACAACGATGAAAAATTCCCACTTCGTGTTATGCCAATGCTGGCCCTTCGTGATGCCGGGCTTCGAGATATTCACGGAGAATTGTCCGCACTTCTCGGTGCGGAGCAGCTCGGTGAAGGAGCCGCGCGCATCCACATTCATCTTCAGAGGGAAGGAAACCTTCTCCTTCGGAAGATAGGAAAGATAGGTGCTATAAAGCTTCTTCGCAAAGGAGCCCCCAGGAATCTCGGGCATCGAAAGCGAAAGCGGCTGATCGCGGAAGCTCTCGAGAAGCGAAACGATCTCGCCGAGCGTAACCTTATGCGTTACGGGAGCGGCGCAATATTCCCCACCCTCACAAAGCACGGTCTCAATGCCATCAAAGGTACAGCGGTGCTCCTTTCCCTCCAGCGCGGCGATCATCTCGTCCACCAGATCATCAATATAAAGAAGCTCCAGCTTGACGGCGGGATCGCTTACCGTGATGGGAAGATCATTTGCAATATTGTTGCAGAAGGTGGCAACGGCGCTATTATAATTCGGTCTGCACCACTTGCCGAAAAGGTTCGGGAAGCGGTAAACCAAAACCTTCGCGCCCGTTTCCTCGCCATAGGCGAAAACGAGCTCCTCGCCCGCCTTCTTCGAGCGACCGTAATCGCTGTCATAGCGGCCGATGCAGGTTGCCTGAATCGAGGAGGAGATCATCACGGGGCACTTGTTGCCGTATTTTTTCAGTGTTTCCAGAAGCGTCGATGCAAAGCCGAAATTGCCCTGCATAAACTCCTCCGCATTCTGCGGACGGTTCACTCCCGCAAGATTGAAAACAAAATCCGCCTCGCGGCAGGCCTCGTCCAAAAGCGCGGCAGGACTGTCTATATCGTATAAAAACAGCTCCTCGATCGAAAGCGCGGGATGCGTTCTGTCCTTGCCGTCCTTGATGTTTTTCAGAGCGGCGGCAAGATTCTTTCCAACAAAGCCCGCCGCACCGGTAATCAAAATTTTCATAAGTTCATTTTCTTCCTTTTCACGCTTGCATAGCAAGCATATCATGAATGGCTTGCCGTTCCATATCACGACCGAAGGTCTATATCACGAACGAAAAGCGCGTTTTATATCACGCTTGCGAAAGCAAGCATAGGATTATTTTGCGTCCTTTGCAAGCTCTTCCTGAATGTATGCAAGCGAGGCGATTTTCGCCTTCGTCTCGGCAACGGTCAAAAGCTGGGTATTGTTGGAATTGAACTCGGTGAGCGTATTGCGCTCGGCATCGCCCTTGTTGAAATACTTGTCGTAGTTCAAGCCGCGCTTATCGCAGGGAACGCGGTAGAAGTTGCCCATATCGATCGCATTGGCGCATTCCTCGTTGGTCAGGAGCGTCTCATACATCTTCTCACCGTGGCGAATACCGATCACCTTGATGGCATTCTTATCGCCGCCGAAGAGCTCGCAAACAGCCTCTGCCTGCGTCTGGATCGTGCAAGCAGGCGCCTTCTGCACGAGAATATCACCGCTTTCGCCGTGCTCAAAGGCGAAGAGCACGAGATCCACAGCCTCGTCCAGAGACATAATAAAGCGCGTCATCGTTCCGTCGGTGATCGTGATGGGATTGCCGGAACGGATCTGCTCGATCCAAAGCGGAATCACCGAGCCGCGCGAGCACATAACGTTTCCGTAGCGCGTGCAGCAAATCTTGGTCTTCTCGGGGCTGACCGTGCGAGATTTCGCAACGATGACCTTCTCCATCATCGCCTTCGAGGTTCCCATCGCGTTCACGGGATAAGCGGCCTTATCCGTCGAAAGGCAAACCACGTTCTTAACGCCTGCCTCGATCGCCGCGGTCAGCACGTTCTCGG
>JAZTWU010000177.1:0-29933 GCA_045636085.1 Eubacteriales bacterium | reverse complement strand
GTCGTAGATGTAAGCACAGTAATGTGTTCAGTTGAACGATACTAATAGACCGAGGGCTTGAACTGTTGTTTTGCAATAGCTCAATGCTTCGCTTCGCATAACGTCTCGTTTCTCCCTTTGTTCGGTTTTTAGTGAGCATATAAGTAAAGAAAATATGTGCTGACGTATCCCCATCGTCTTCTATTGAAGATACCGACCAACGATATTCCTCCTTAGCTCAGTTGGCAGAGCACCTGACTGTTAATCAGGTTGTCGCTGGTTCGAGCCCAGCAGGGGGAGCCAAAAAAACCATATAGCCTAATATGCACCTCTAGCTCAGCTGGTAGAGCAACTGACTCTTAATCAGTGGGTCCAGGGTTCGAGTCCCTGGAGGTGCACCAAATAGGTTATATGGTTTTTTTTTTCAAAATTTTTTGGTGCACCCCCGTGACTCGAACCTCGCTTTCTACGAAAGCTGGTTCCCCAGTCCGATCGCGTGTCGTGGGCTATCGCCTGCGCAAGTCTCGGCTCTGCCCGCTCGCGCTTTGCGGACTTCTAAAGATAAAAACGATACTCAATCGTTTTTATCTTTTTCACCCAGGAGGTGCACCAAATAGGTTATATGGTTTTTTCTTTTTCAAAATTTTGTGGTGCACCCCCGTAACTCGAACCTCGCTTCCTGCGGAAGCTGGTTCCCCAGTCTGTTCGCAAGTCGCGTCCTATCGCCTGCGCAAGCTCGGCTCTGCCCGCTCGTGCTCGGCAGACTTCAAAAGATAAAAACGATACTCAATCGTTTTTATCTTTTTCACCCTGGAGGTGCACCAAAAAGGTTATATGGTTTTTTATTTTTTCCTTGGTTTGGCGGTGCACCCCCGTGCCTCGAACCACGCTTTCTTCGAAAGCTGGTTCCCCGGTCTGTTCGCAAGTCGCGACCTATCGCCTGCGCAAGCTCGGCTCTGCGGCTCCTTGCTCGGGGCGGTTTCGGCGGAAGAAAAACAGTTATCAGCTGTTCTTTCCTACCAATAGGTGCACCCCAAAAAGTCCGTTCTTTTTGAACGGACTTTTTTTATACAATCTGAAGGATGGTATGGTATCTCGCCGTAGGTGCGTATGTGATTTTAAAAAGCACTTTTTTTATATTGCGAAGGGGAGCATCCCATATTTTTTTTGAAATTGCGGTAGAAGGTGGAAAAATCGTTATAGCCGCAGAGGCTGTAAAGCGCGCCGATGTCATAGCCTTCGCGGATCAGCTTGGCGGCGTGGTGGATGCGCGCGCGGTGCAGATGTTTTCCGAAGGTCGTTCCACTGACGAGAGAAAACTGCTTGCAGAATTCGGATTTTGACATAGCGCACCATCTTGCCATATCCGAGAGCGTAAGCGGCTCCGAGAGGTTGGCATCGATATAGGTGATGCAGGAGGCGATGCGCCCTCTGCCGCCCGCATCGGGGATTGTTAAAGGGGCATTTTCAAAATGCGCGCGCGCAAGAAGCGTTAAAAGCACGGTGAGATAGGCGCGGATCGCATCGCCATAGCCGATTTGCTTCTCATAGAATTCAAGATTCAGCCGTTCAAGGAGGTTTTCAAAAAGGAGAAGTTGATCGCTTTTGATAGAAATTTTTGCTTGGATATTCCCATCGGTTTCGAGATCGCTAAAGAATCGGAAAATAAGGAGTAATGTCTTTTTATCTGTTTCCAAACTCTCTTTTGTAAATGAAAGTGTGTAAAACACCGCATTTTTTACTTCTTCAATGCTGTGGCGGCAATTCGGAGGAATGATGAATGCATCCCCCTTTGCGAGTCTTGAGGATCCGTTTTCCGTGATGTGAACGAGCGAGCCCTGCAAGATGTAATAAATCTGGAAGTACTCGTGCGAATGCGTTTTCTGCGCCTCCAAGGAGTTGGTGATCTTCTGGATATGAATGCCGCTATCCGCATTCTTATAATAGCTTAAAATGAAATGCTTTTCTCTCATACACTCCTCCGTTTTTCATTATTATAGCAGATGTTTTGAATAAATGCAATAAAAAACAGAATATTTGCAATCTTTGCATTGTTTTTTTGTGTTATAATGAGGCAAAACAGAAAAATTGGAGGGCATTATGACCTATACGCAAAGAAAAGAAGAAGAACTGAAAAAGCAGATCATTCCGCAAACGATGGAAAGCGATTTTGAAGCCTTCTGGGAGAACGCAGTGGCAAAGCTTCGTGCCGTGCCGCTTCGCGTGGAGCGTGAGCTCATTACGGATCTCCCCTATAAGGCCTTCAAGACCTATCAGATCACCTTCAATACGCACGATGATACGATTGCGCGCGGCTATTTCTGTGTTCCCGGCGATGCAGAAGGCAAGAAGCTTCCTTGCGTTGCCGTTTATCACGGTGGTGGCGGATGTCGCGGCATTTATCCCGAGATTGTGGCAACGGGCGTTTGCACCTTCTCTATGGATCCTCGCTCTCAGGGCGGTAAGACCTTCGATCGTGCGCAGTATGACGATGTCTTCGATTATAGCGCAGGTGCTATTATGTCGCACGGTCTCGGCAATCCCGAGAATCACTATATGAAAAACCTTTATCTGGACGCGGTGCGTGTCATTGATGTGATCGAGAGTTTTCCCGAGGTGGATGCTTCGCGCATCGTTTCGCACGGGCTTTCGCAGGGCGGTGCGCTTGCGATTGTCGCGGCGGCACTTTCGGGCAAGGTGAAGAAGGCGTATCCCGGTGTGAATAGCTATGCCTGCCTTGAAAAGCGCGTGGAGCTCGGCTCGGGCGTTTTTGAGTCAGTGCGCAAATATCTGTGGCGTTATCCCTCCGAAACAGATTCCGTGCTTCGCACGCTGAGCTATTTTGATATCAACAATCTCGTTTCGCTCCTCAAGGTGCCGACGGAGTTTTTCCTCGGCCTTTCCGATCCGATCTGCCTTCCGCCCTTCGTTTATTCACCCTATGCGCATACGAATGCACCGAAAAAAATCATATTTTCGCCGCTGACGGGGCACGAGATCTCCTACGAATATAAAATGGAGCTGTATCGCGCGTTCGCCGCTCTTTAAGAGGCCGGCGAGATGAAATATCTGATCGTTTTAGCAACGGCAACGCTCTCTGCAACAAAGGTTTCCTTGCAGAGCCTTCTCGCCAAAAAGGGAAGTCCGACGGCGAGGGATCGCGTTTTCTTCACGATGCTGATCTTTTTTGCGGCGGCTCTTCTGTTTTCGCCGTATCTTTTTTCCGCCACGGCGGAGGTTTGGCTTTACGCTGCGGCCTACGCGGTTTGCAACGCAGTCTTTCAAATCGCATATATCTGTGCGCTTTCTCGCGGCAATGTTTCCGTTGCGGTGATGTTTGCCAATTTCGGTATGCTGCTGCCGATCGCCATTTCCTGCTTGGCTTACGGAGACCGTCCGTCGCCCTTGCGCTGGATCGGTATCGGATTGATCGCGCTCGTTTTCATTCTGAATGTGAAAAAGGGGCGTGACCGCAAGCGCGGATATTTTGCGCTCGTTCTTATTTCGATGCTGGCAAACGGCGCGGGACTCTGCGTGCAAAAGCTTTTCTCCGCGCAGGGAAATGGCGGCCGCATTTTTGAATTCGTCAGCGCAAGCTATCTTTTGGGTGCGATTCTTTGCGCGGTCATCTGCGCCTTGATGCAACGCGGCGAAACGGAGAACCCCTTGCCCATGAATCGGCGCACGGTGCTGATCTCTGCGGGTGCGGGCGCAGCTCTCTCCCTTTTTCTCGCGCTCAATACCTACGGTGCAAGTGTGATCGAGGGTAGCTTCCAATATCCCGCGCATTCGGGTGGCGCGATTCTGCTTTCCACGCTTTCGGGCGTTTTCCTCTTCAAGGATAAGCTATCGTGGCGGCAATGGGCGGCTTGCGTGCTGGGATGCATCGCCATTGTGATTATGAATTTCTGATTTTTATGATATCCCCCTTGCTTTGTCAAGTGTTGCTTGACAGAAAGCAAGGGGGATATGCTTTACTTTTTCGGGGAATGTGGTATAATGGAATAAAATGGGGGTGAATGTCTATGTTGACCGGTGAAAGAATATTGGAACTTAGAAAGCAACAGGGAATGTCGCAAGAAGAACTTGCAGAAAAAATGTTTGTCAGTCGGCAAACGGTGAGCCTTTGGGAAACGAATCAAACGCTTCCCTCTATTGACAATCTCATTCGCTTGAAGGAGATTTTTCGCGTTTCCGTGGATAAGATCATCTGTGCCGAGGATTTGAAGAAGACCAATTTGAATTCGGATTCCTTGGATACGGTTTGCGCGGCGCTTGCCTATGCGATGGGGATTGAGCCGCCCGCCCTTGCCGCAGAGAAAAACCGTGAGCTTTCCAATTATATCGATAAAGTTTTCGATGGTGAGAAGGCAGACCGTATCGTGATGTATAATCCCGATGGAATTGCGCAGTGGATCTTTGAAAAATATCCCGAATATCTGGAGCGAACACGGGAGAACACGGGCAAAAAAATATATCTTTCCACGGTGATGCCCTCGGTGACGCCGGTTTGCTTCGGCACGATGTATACGGGGGCACAGCCCTCCGTACACGGCATTCAGAAATACGAAAAGCCCGTGATCACGATAGATACGCTTTTTGATGCACTTATCAGAGCGGGAAAGCGCGTTGCCGTGATCACCTATAAAAAATGCAGTATCAGCCGAATTTTCCTTGAGCGAAATATGGATTACTATCATTTCGAAAATGCGGGAATCGAGGCGGTGAATGCAAAGGCGATGGAGCTTATTCTGCGTGACGAGCACGATTTCATCGTGATTTATAACGGCAATTATGATAGCGTTATGCACAAAACCGGCCCGGAAAGCGCAAGGGCGCTGGCGGAGCTTCGCCTGAACGATCATATCTACTGCGTGCTTTCCAATATGGTGCGGGAGCATTGGAAGCATCACAACACTCTGATGGGCTTCGCGATGGATCACGGATGCCACGAGATCGACGGCGGATGTGGCTCGCACGGCTTGGATATGCCCGAGGATATCAATATCGTTCATCTTTATAAAGGATACCTGAGAGAGAAAAAATAATGAAGGTTTTTGTAATTAGACACGGAGAAAGCGAAACGAATCGCGACGATCTTTGGACGGGGTGGCTGGATGCACCTCTGACGGAAAAGGGAAGGGCGGATGCCGCTCTGGCGGGAGAGCTTCTTTCCCATACGCATTTTGATAAGATTTATTCGAGCGACCTTTGCAGAGCCGCTTCCACGGCGGAGATCGCCATCCCCGGATGTGAATATGAAAAGCGCACCGACCTGCGCGAGATTTGTCTTGGTTCGCTGGAGGGGTTGCCGAAGGATTACATCACGGCGGAGCAGAAGGCCACCGTTGCCAAGGAGGGATATGCATCGCTTGGCGGCGAAAGCTTTGCGAATATCGAGGCGAGAATGGCCGCCTTCGTGCAGGAGCTTGAGAAGCTGGACTGCGAGCGCGTTGCCATTTTTACGCACGCCGGCTGGCAAAGGCGGTTTCTGGACTTCGTTTTGGGTATGAAGCACCCGCGAAAAAATATTTATTGCAAAAACTGCGCCGTTGGAATTTTTGAATATAAAAATTCCGTATGGGTAATGCATAGCTGGATAAATCTTCAATAATGCAAACAAAGAGTTGCATTGCTTGAGGCTTTTGCCATTCGAAGGAGGGCAAGGCGGATAAAAACCGCTTTGCCCTCCTTTTTTTCTTTCATAAAGGCTTTTTGGGATTGCATATTTTTTGATTTTATGCTATAATGAATTTCGCGAAAGAAAAAGCGCTCGGCCGCTTTGCTATGCGCTTGAAGGAGCCTTTGAAGGCGTGGCATAAAAGTGGACGAAAAAAGGAGATAATAATGAAAAGAAGCGTATACGAAAAGCAAGTGGCTCTCGCGCTTGCAATGTATGAAAAGGCGGGTATCGTTTTAACCGAGGCGGAGAAAAAGCGGATTGAGGTTGCGGATTTCGGTCTTGGCGACGTGGAGAAGGTTGGCCTTCAGATCCTCACCTATATCAATACCGAAAGAGTTTGCGCCAAGGAAATGGTGCTTCTTCCAAATCAGTCCTGCCCCGAGCACAAGCATATCCCCTCGGCGTTGGCGCCCGGCAAGGAGGAAACCTTCCGCTGTCGCTATGGCGAGGTGTATCTCTATGTCAGCGGAGAGGGAAGCCGCGAAAATATCAAGGCGCAGATTCCGCCCTCCGACGTTAGCGTTTTCCACGAGATCGTCCTTCGCCCCGGTGAGCAGTATACCATTATGCCCGAAACTCTGCATTGGTTTCAGGGCGGTGCCGCGGGTGCCGTGGTATCCGAATTTTCCACGAAAAGCACCGATGAAACCGATTTCTTCACGGATCGGAAAATCGTGCGCGCCGCCGTGGTGGAGGAGGACTGAGCGGCGTATGCGCGCTTTTTGCCGCCGCTTTTGTATAGCACAAAAAATTCACAATTATTTTAAAAAAAACATTGTCAAAATAAAAAAAATGTGTTATAATGTAGTGTTGAAAAATTTCAGTAAAGGAAGTAACTGTAATGGATTATCAGGGAACTATATCGCGCGGTGTCCGCGCTCCCATCATTAAAAAAGGCGACGATCTCGTGAGAATCACGGCAGATTGCGTTGTCAATGCCTCGAAGGAACACGGTTTTCCTTTACAGGATAAGGATGTTGTCGCCGTTACGGAGGCCGTTCTTGCCCGTGCGCAGGGAAACTATGCAACCTGTGATCAGATCGCGGCAGATGTTCGTGAGAAGTTTGGCGATGAGGTTGTCGGTCTTGTTCTCCCTATTTTTTCGAGAAACCGCTTTTCGATGATCCTCAAGGGTATCGCCAAGGGCGTGAAGAAGCTGATCATTCAGCTTTCCTATCCCTCGGACGAGGTTGGTAATAGCTTCGTTACCCCCGAGCAGCTGATCGAGAAGGGCGTGAACCCCTATTCCGACGTATTCACCGCAGAGGAATTCAAGGCTACCTTTGGAGACGTTCGTCATACCTTCACGGGCGTGGACTACATTGAGTATTATCAGAAGACGGGCAACAACTGTCAGGTAATTTTGGCCAACAATCCTTGCGAGATCCTGAAGTATACGAAGTTCGTGATCAATGCGGATATTCATTCCAGAAAGAGAACCAAGAATGCTCTCTTGAAGGCAGGCGCAACGAAGGTTGTCAGCCTCGATGAGATCCTGAATCGCTCCGTGGACGGTAGCGGATATAACGAGCAGTACGGCGTTCTCGGTTCTAACCTTGCAACCGAAAACAGCGTGAAGCTCTTCCCCAGAGATTGTCAGAAGTTTGTGGACGATCTTTCCGAGGAGCTCTTCCGTATGACGGGCAAGCGCATTGAGTGTATGGTATATGGCGACGGTGCCTTCAAGGATCCCGTTGGCGGTATCTGGGAGCTTGCCGATCCGGTTTGCTCTCCTGCATACACGAAGCTTCTCGAGGGCAAGCCCAACGAGATCAAGCTGAAGTACGTGGCAGATAACGAGCTTGCAGGCCTTTCCGGCGAGGAAGCCGTTGCCGCAATGAAGAATATCATCAAGAATAAGGAGCAGGATCTGGTGAACAATATGAAGAGCCAGGGTACCACGCCGAGACAGATCACCGACCTTCTCGGAAGCCTTGCTGACCTCACCAGCGGAAGTGGCGATAAGGGTACTCCCATTATCCTGATTCAGAATTACTTCAAGAACTTCTCTATGTAATTTTTGGCTTCGATATTTTGGTCTGTTTTTCCGTTTTCTCCCTCTTGGCGTAGTTATCTACGCCGTCGGGTCGAATAACGAAAAACTACCCTCAAAATCTCTTCGCCAAAAACCACGGGTTTTATAAAAAAGGAAGAAGCAGTTGCTTCTTCCTTTTTATATTTTTTCAAAAGAACTTTGGCATATAGATTTGAAAGTAAATATGCATAAAAACAGCCGAAGCGGAACACCGCTTCGGCTGTTTTTATATCAATAATCCTTCAGCTCTTCAAGAAATTCACCGATGGCAACCTGTCTCTTTTCAGCCATGGAGATATTGGCCGCCATACCGATGGCGATGGACATAATTCCTGCTTCGGCGCTGGCATTTTGGCCGAGGGGATCTTCCGCTCTTCCGCGGAAAAGACTCTCGCGGATCATTTCGTCCGCGCCGCCGTGGCCTTCGCCGTCGTTTCCGAGGGGAATTTCCATACGGATCTTTTCGCCGCGGCGGTTGAAGATCAGCACCTCCTGCGCGCTGACCTCCTTATAGTCCACGATCTGATCCTTGCGCTCAGTGGCCTCAAGGCGGCCGTCCGTGCCGTTGATCACGAGGCGACAGCCCTCGTAGGGAGAATGCGCGGTGAGCGTGTAGTTCATAATTGCGCCGCCGCTATATTGCACATTCACGGCAACGGAATCCTCAATATTGATCTCATCCGAGAAAACGCAACGGTCGCGGATGTATCCGTCCTCTTTTTCATTCTTGAAGTAAAACTCGCGAAGCTCGTCGTCCGCCTCGATATCCATATAGAAGCGGCACTTCTTTTTATATGCGCAGGTGAGGCATCGCTCGCCGCGCTCCTCGCGGTTCGGGCCGTAGAAGCGGAGCGATCCGAAGGCATTCACGCGCAGAGGCTTTTCCTCAAGAAGCCAGTTGACGATATCAAAGTGGTGCGTGGATTTATGCACGAGAAGCGAGCCGGAGCATTCGCGGCGGCTATGCCAGCGGCGGAAGTAATCCGCGCCGTGGCTCGTATTCAAAAGCCATTCGAAGTGCACGCTCAGCACTTTGCCGACAACGCCCGCACGAACGAGCTCCTTCAGTCTCTTATAAAGCGGGTGATAGCGAAGATTGAAGGTCACGGTGAGGTTCTTATTCGTTTCTTTCTGTGTTTCGCGGATGGCGACGGCGTTTTCAAAGGTGGTCGTCAGCGCCTTTTCCACGATTACATCATAGCCCTTTTTCATTGCGCGGATGGCGTATTCCGCGTGGTCGCAATCTCTCGGCGTGATGATCACGGCATCGGGGCGCACGGTGTCAAGCATCGTATCAAAATCCTCGAAGGCGGGGATCGGCTTTCCGCAAAGCTCGCTCACAAGCGCCATTCGTCCGTGGTTGGGATCAAAAACGCCTGCAAGCTCCGCGCAGTCGGAAAATTCCTTCACCATAGGAACGGCATAGGAGAGAACACCGCGCATACCACATCCGACAAGAACATATTTCTTCATAGTATCATTTTACAAGCAAATATTTGCTTTTTACCTTTCTTTTTTATGCGTAGATCAGGCGCAGAGCCACGGGCATCAGTGTGAAGGCTGGGAGATCCAGCGTCAGCGTGCCGTTTTCGTCGGCAAAGGAGATTTCCTGCCATTTTCCGTCAGGCGTGAGCGCGAGGATCTTTTCAATTTTCTTTTCGCTGACGAGGGTGATCTCATCGATCGGATCTGTGCCGATGTTGAAAAGGAATGCATAGCCGTTGCCATCGTTTCCGATTGCGTACTTGAGGTAAACCTCCTCGTCGCCGGCATAGTAAAGCGGCAGACTCTGCGCGCGGGAAAGAAGCCTTATAAGCTGCGCCTTTCTCGATTGGTTGAGGAAGGAGAAGGCCGTGCTGTAATGGAAGGGAGTGTTGGGCGTGCCGCAGAAGGTGATGCACTTGCCGCCCTTTTCGTTTTCAAAATAAACGCATCCGGGGAAGAGGGGAACGATCTCCTTGCCGCCCTTCAGATGGTAAACGGTGGAGGCCGATTCCGCGCCCTCGGCAGGGATCAGCTGCAGTGCCTTTTGCTGGCGCGCGGTCGTTCTCTTGATGTCAAGATCGATGCGCTCGCCCGTGATTGGAACGCCCTCCCAATCCTTGGTCGAAACGCCCGTCAGATGGGCAAGACCGCGCTTTTCGAGCGCCTTTGCCGCCGCACCCGAGAGAACGGCCGTTCCTGAGAGCATCTTTTCAAGCTCCCCGTCCGTGAAGCCATCGGGGGCTTCGTCGTCAAGGAAGACAGCGCCGCCGTCACGCTTGGAGAAATACAGGGGAAGCCCCAGTCTCTCCAGCACGCAGTGCGACCAATGGTTGTTCTTTCCCGAGTGCGGGAAGGTGAATTCGGGCTCGCTCTGCAAGGGAATGCGGCAGCCGTCGAAATGCAGAGAAGGAACGAGCGCGGAAAGCGTATCGTAATAGCCCTTGTATTTTCCGAGAACCCTGCGGTATGCCCTTCCGCTCTCAAGCTCAAAGGAACTCATTCGCGTGATCCAATGCTTTGCGCCCGCCGCTCCCTCTAAGATAGAAAGCACAAAATGCGTGTGCAATGAATAAGCACCCGTGGAATAGCGGTTATGGGGGCAGGTGTCGGTTTCCGCGAGGATCACTTTCACTCTTTCGTCAAGGAAAGCCACCTGCTGTGCCATGCGGAAGCTGACGTCGCTTGCGTATCTCGGTCCCGCAGGGGTATAGTTGCCGTTGTTCACGCGCACGGTGGGGGGGTTGCCCTCGCCTGCAAGGATCACGGCGATATCGCTTGCAAATTCGGTGCTTCTTCCGCAAAGGCAGAAGATACCCTTCATTTTGGGATCCACGGCATCGATACCCGCGCGCATCGCGCGTGCGCTTTGCAGAAGAGAGTCCTTCACGCTGTCCACATAAGCATCAGCATATTTTGCCTGCTCGGGGTGCGCCTTGTCGCAAAGGATCTTATAAAGATCCGCTCTTTCCACTTGCTTTCCAAGTCTTTTGCCCGTTTCAGCAAGATGAAGAGGGCAGCCGCAGCCGTCGGCCTGCCGGTTCATCAGTCGGAAATCGTCGTCCACCATAATAACCTTCGGATGATAGGAGGCAAGCGTCTTGAAGGAAGCGGTCATATAGGCCTGAAAATCCTTGTCGTAGGGGCAAACCGTGCCGTAAGGCGCGTCGCCGTTCAGGGGAATGAAGGTCTGGAAGCCGTTCTTCTCATTCAGGGGATAGCCGTGGCCAATCGTGCATTGCACCAAAATACCGCATTCCAGTCCCATCTCTGCAAGTCTGTCGCGGAAAAGCTTATAGATTTCGCCCTGCTGGTGCGCCTTGTCGATCGTGGGAATTCCCTCGGGAACAAGCTTCACGCAGAAAAGAGCACAGGTGGCCGTGCCGTTTTCGTATTGCGCCTTGATGTCGGCGCAAATCTCCTCCACGCGCTCCGCAAAGAGCGGCATAATTGAATAGTTTTCCATAAAAGCCTCCTAAAAAGCATTGATACCATAAGGATATCATAAAAGGGAAGAAAAAGCAAGAATTCATTATGAAAATAAAGAAAAATCCGCAAAAAAACTTTTCTGTCTTTTCCCGTTCATTATATCAGTTGTCACAAAAAAAGTCAATTCAATATCTTGCAATTTTCCATATAAGTATACAAGATCTTGCAAATCGATGCAGAGAAAAAGGTGCACGGCGGTTTTGCCCGTGCACCTCTGGGTATGTTTTTTAAATATCTGTATGGATGGCATCGCCCGTCTCGGCGGACTTGAATGCCGCCTCCATCACGCGAACCACGCGAAGCGCCTGCTCGGGCAGAATCTTCAAGGGTGCACCCTCAATGGCATCCACGAGCTGGCGGTAGGTCGGATCGAGATTGTCTTCGATCCCCTGCGGCTCGAAAAGCTCGGTGCGCTTCACGGTGGATGGATCTCTCGGCGCCATCGTCTTGGAGGGGCCAACCTTGTTTTGCGCGATCTCAACGCCCCATTTATCGTCGCGGCAGAGAGCCGTGATCACCTCGCCCGTTCCGTCCCATTCATTCACCACCATCGTTCCCTCCGTGCCCAGCACATAGAAGCGGGGATGCTTGATGAAATTGTTGGTGGAAACCTCGATGTGCGCCACAAGTCCGCCCTCGAAGGTCATCGTAAGGCGGAAGTTATCGTCCACCTCGGGATAGTGGACGGAGAACATCTTGCAGTAGACTTCTGTAACCTTTTCTTTGCAAAAATGCATAATTTGGTCGATCAGATGCACGCCCCAGTCAAAGAGCATACCGCCGCCCTGCGCCTTGCTTGTGCGCCATCCCTCGGGCATTCCGCGCGATCCTTCCACGCGGGATTCGATCACATAGGGCTTGCCGATAAGGCCGCTCTCAATGGCGCGGCACATCGAAATAAAGTCGCGGTTCACGCGGCGATTCTGGTCAACGGTGAAGATCAGGCCCTTTTCCTTGGCCTTCTTCATAATTTCAAGAAGCTCGTTGCTCGTCATCGTCACGGGCTTCTCGCAGAGAAGATGCTTGCCCGCATCGAGAACGCGAAGCGCAAGCTCCTTATGCGAATCGTTCGGCGTTGCCACCAAAACGATATCGATCTCCCCGTCCTTGAGAAGTGCATCGAGAGATTCGTAGGCAACATAGCCCTGCTCGACGGCGGCCGCGCGGCGGCTCTCGTCAATATCGAAAACACCCTTTAAGCGAACGCGGACATTCTTCTTTTCCAGCTGTTTTCTGTGATTGCCTGCCATTCCGCCGTAGCCGATAATGCCGAGCGTATAAATCTTTTTGCTCACGCCCACCACATTGCACCTGCGCTTTCCTTGATGATCATAGGCTGAAGGAAGTCGATCGCCTTCTCAAGTCCCTCAAGGGGGCTCATCAGGCCGTCCTCGTGCTCAATGCTGATCGCCCCCTGATAGCCAACGCTTTGCAGAATACTGAAAATATCCTTCCAGACCTTTGCATCGTGACCGTAGCCAACGGTGCGGAAGATCCAGGAGCGATCGGCAAGATTTGCGAGGCTCTCGGTGTCAAGCACGCCGCGCGTTGCCACATTGGCGGGATCGATGCGGGTATCCTTGGCGTGGAAATGATAGATCGCGCCTGCCTTGCCGAGAAGCTTGATGGCTTCGGTGATCTCAATGCCCTGCCAGAAAAGATGGGAGGGATCGAGATTGGCGCCGATCCCGTCACCAACCGCCTCGCGCAGACGAAGGAGCGTCGTGGGATTATAGCACATAAAGCCGGGATGAAGCTCAAAGGCGATTTTCGAAACGCCGTGAGACTTGCAGAACTTCACCTTTTCCTTCCAATAGGGGATCAGCACCTCGTTCCATTGCCAATCGAGGATTTTCTGATAATCCTCGGGCCAAGCGCAGGTCACCCAGTTGGGGTTCTTGCTCTCGGGGCAGTCTCCGGGGCAACCCGAGAAGGTGATCACGGTGCAAACGCCGAGCTTCTCCGCAAGGAGAACGGCATCGTTAAAATCACTCTCAAAGCCCTTTGCGATCTCCTTGTTCGGATGCAGAGGGTTGCCGTGCACGGCCAGAGCGCAAAGCTCCACCTCATATTTTTCGAGAAGTGCTTTCAGCGCCTCGATCTTTTCGGGATGCGCAAGGTAATCGCCTGCATCGCAAAGCGCCTTGCCGGGATAGCCGCCAACGCCGAGCTCCATCGAATGAATGCCCTTTTTTGCAAGGTAGGCGAGTGCGCCTTCAAGTCCCATCTCGCTAAGCACGGGGGACATTACCGCAAGTTTCATAAAAATTCTCCTTTGTTTTTCTGGAAAAAGCAAACTTTTCTATACAAAGAGAGGCATAAAAATGCCTCTCTTTCATTTTTTATTAAATGCCGAAGGTTTCCTTAAGATAGATTCGGCTCTTCTTCACGGCCTCGAGGCAGGGCGTTTCATAGGATTGATCCTGCTCAACGATCACGCATTCGATTCCAACCTCCTCGCAAGCGGTGAGCACGGATCCGAAGTCAACAACGCCGTCGCCCACGGAGTGGAAGCGGAAGAGATTCTCGTCTCTGGATTTTTTCACGCTGCCGTTATCGATCAGCTCGTAAACCGCGCCCTTCACGGCACCCTTGCAGGAAAAGTCCTTGAGATGCGCCATTGTCATTTCCTTGTGTGCATATTTGCGGATGTATTCTGCGGGATTGGAGCCGCCGTAGGTCACCCAGCAAACGTCGAACTGCGGCGCGATCACGCCCTCGGGAAGCTCGGTATAGATCTTATCGATGATCTTCTTGTCACCGATTGCTTCGAATTCGAAATCGTGGTTGTGATAGAAGAGGCGCATACCGTATTTCTTCACTCTCTCGGCGCAGTCCTCAAAGTATGCCTTGGACTTTTCCCAATCGTCGTAGTTTGCGCGGCCGTAATAGGGAATGGTGAAGTTTTTTACACCGAGCGCCTGATAAAGCGCAAGATTTTCGTCCGAGCAATCCACGGAATGCACGGAGATCAGCGTCAGCCCGATCTCTGCAAGCAGAGCCTTGGCTTCGTCCGCACTCAGACCGTAGAAGCCTGCACCCGCGCTCTCAATATAATCGTAGCCCATTGCCTTCACGGCCTTCAGCGTGCCGACGAGATCCTTCTCGATCTCGCTTCTCACGCTGTAAAGCTGAAGACCAACCTTAAATTTTTTCATAATTCTCTCCTTATATCAGATCTCGGGAATATTGACCTCAACCTCACGGCCAAGCTTTGCGGAGATATTGATCGCATCGATCAGCGCCTGATTGATAATGATCTGCGAGGAGGGGATAGGAGCTTCGCCGCCATTCTTGATCGCATCAAGGAAGGAGCGAACCTTGAGATAGAAGTTATCCTGCTTGTTGGGAGCCGCCATCGGGAATTCGGTGATCACATCCGTGCCCGCAACTCTCTGATAGAGCTTGAGGGGGCCGCCGTGCGAGCCGTGCCAGCACTCGGTGGAGGGAATGCGAAGGCTTCCCTTCGTTCCCATAATGATGGTGTCGCCGGGGGTGTCAAGATGCATTGCCCATGCAATACGGAAGTCGATCACGATGCCGCCCTCCATACGGATGAAGGCCGCGCCGAAATCGTCAACGCCGAAGATGTTGGCATACTCCGCAGGCTTGCCCTCGGAGGTGAAATAATCGGGATCCTTGCCGAAGAAATCCGAAACATAGCCCGAAACGGTCAGGGGCTTCGGATAGCCGATGGCATTCAGAACCATATCGAGAGAATAGCATCCAATGTCGCCCAAAGCGCCGATCACGCCCTTATCCTTCTCGATGAAGGTCGTGCCGAAGGGGGTGGGAATGCCGTGACGGCGGCCGCCGCCCGTCTGAATATAATAGATCTTGCCGAGCTCGCCGGACTGAACGATCTTCTTCACCATCTGCATATTTGCATCGAATCTGGGCTGGAAGCCGATGGAGAGGATTTTGCCCGAAGCCTTTTCTGCCTTGCAGATGGCAACGGCCTCCTCCAGCGTCACGCACATAGGCTTCTCAAGAAGCACGTGAACGCCGTGCTCCAGAGCATAGATGGTGCACTCTGCGTGGGTTGCATTATAGGTGCAAACGCTGACGGCATCGCAGATGCCCGCGTCGATCAGCTCCTTATGAGAGCGGAAGCACTTGGCGTTCTTCACGCCGTGCGACTCAAAGAAGGCCTCAGCCTTTCCCTCGATCAGATCCGCACCGCCAACGATCTCAACGTCGGGCATCTCGAGATACTTCTGAATATGTGCGCCTGCGATCCAGCCGGTACCGATGATACCGATGCGGATCTTCTTCGTCGTATCAATGACCTGCTCGCTCTGATCAAACTTGAAAGCGTCAAGGTCAGCATTCTTTTTTGCCATTTTTGCGTCCTCCTGAAATTTAGGGTTGAAATTTTTTTATTGTATGCTATAATTATAATATCACACAAATTTGCTTAACGCAAGATAAAAATTCGCTATTTTTTGAACAATATTGACTTTTTGGAGAAAAATGAGAAACGAACAGATTTTATATAAGGATCCGAACCGCCCCGCAAAATGCGCACTCGGCACGCCGCGCCCCGCAGGGCAATGCGGTGCGAATATGCATTTGCATCCGGAGCTTGAATTTCTCTTCGTGGAAGAGGGAAGCATGAAAAATCAGCTGGAGGACGGCGCTTATATCACAAATGCCGGCGACATCATCTTTTTCAATAGCCGCGTGCCGCACGCAACCGAATACCTTTCGGAGGGAACGGTGCAGCATATGGTGCAGTTCAAGGTGCCCTCCACCTTCCGCGGCTCATTTCGGTATCTATCGCATTTTTTGCGCCGCGCGGTGGCGCCCGTCTTCGTTTTTCATCCTGAGGATGCGGATTATGCCGTGCTTCGGGAGCGCATTATGGATATGATCGAGCAGGCGGCCGAGGCGGGAACGGCGGGGGATTACCGTATCACCTCGGATATCTTCTATATTATTTCCATTCTGCACCGCCGCGGCCTTCTGGCGGACGAGCGCGCCGCCTATGACTTCGGCCAGCTTTCAAAGCTCGTGCCGCTCTTTGAATATATTGACGGGCATTTCGCCGAGGAGATCTCGCTTGAAAGCTGTGCTTCCCTGCTTTGCATCAATAAAAGCTATCTTTGCCGCGTATTCCGCGCCGCCACGGGAACAACGCTTTGGGACTATATCAATTTCGTCCGCGTCTGCAAAAGCGAGGATCTTCTCGTCGGTGATATGAACCTCTCGGAAATCGCCTATGCCGCAGGCTTTTCCTCCCCCTCGTATTTCCACCGCACCTTCAAAAAATATAAGCAGGTTTCTCCTTCGGAATATCGAAGGCTCTATCGAGGCATTGATCCGATGCTCGTTTAAATTCTGCAGGGAACCTTGCTCGAAAGGAAAAAAAGTAATGAAAAAAATCGGAATGCTGAAATGCTTTTCCTCCGGCGAAATAGAGAATTCCCGCATCGGCATCGGCTTTGAATGCCTCGATCGCGAGCTTTTTCGGCCTGAGCCCTGCTATGACCTTGCGCGCGCGTCGGGTGTCAAGTACGCCAGATGTCAAACGGGCTGGGCGCGATGCGAGAGAGAGCGCGGGGTTTATGATTTTTCGTGGCTGGATACGGTGGTGGATAATCTGCGGATGCGCGGCATCGAGGTCTGGATGAATGTCGGCTACGGCAATCCGCTTTATATGAAAAACATTCCCAATAAAACGGGTGTTGGATGCGTGCCGCTCTTTTTCGGAGAGGAATGCCTTGCGGCTTGGAAAAATTATGTCTCGGCGCTTGCCTCCCATTTTGCGGGCAGAGTGCGGCTTTTTGAAATCTGGAACGAGCCGGAGGCGGATCATTTCTGGTATCCCGAGATCCCCGATCCCAAAAAATATGCAGAGTTGTTTTCGATCACCTCTGCCGAGATCCGCAGGCATATCCCCTCGGCAAAATTTGCCGCAACGGTGGCATCCGGCTTTGATTTTGATTTTATAAAAGGAATGCTTTCTGCGATGCAGGGGATGCCGATGGATTATTTTGCCTTTCACGCGCATTCCCGTTATCCCGAAATTTCTTTTGGCAAAGGCGGTGCGTATCTTGATAATGTGAAGCATCTTCGCCACCTGCTTGATACCGCGGGCTTTGAAAAAACAGAGCTGATCCAAGGCGAGGCGGGCCAGCCCTCCTGGGCACCGAAGGGGCATTGGCTTTATAAGGATGGCTTTGACGATCCCCGAGCGCAAGCGGTTTGGCTTTTGCGCCGCTTTGCTCTGGATCACTATGCCGAGGTCGCGCTCGCTTCCTTCTTTATGATCGCCGATATATGGGAAAAGCCGTATGAAACCGCAACGCAGACTCTGCCGCGCGCTCAGGCAAACGGTATTTTAAACGGCCTTGCTTATACGCCGAAGCCCTCTTACGAGGCGCTCCGACATATCACCTCCGTTTTCCGCGGTGATATAAAAAGGAAGGATACAGCCTTCACGGTGGAGGGCACAGGTGCAGAGGAGGCGGTTTGCCTTTCTTTTGAAAAGGATGGCGGGGCGACATATCTTTATTATCGGCCCTCGGCGCCCACGGAAAAATATTACCGTGAGGCGGCCGTATCGGTCTGCCTTCCTGCGCCGCTATGCGATCCGGTGCTGGCGGATCTTCTCACGGGGGAGGTCTTTTCGCTCCCCGAGGCTGAAATATGCCAAGGTCTTTATGTCTATCGCAATCTTCCTTTCTCCAATTATCCGATGGTGCTTGCCGAGCGCGAAGGTGTTGCAATAGAAAAAACTTAAAAAAGAGCGAAGCCGCCCGAAAGGGTGGCTTCGCTCTTTTTGCCTTATCGTTTATTGCTTTTTGATTGTAAGCTCCGTGATCGGCTCGGTGATCTCTCTTTGCTCGGAGAGCACGGAGAGCGTGGCCTTCACCCCTGCGGGCTTGATAATTTTTGCCGTAAAGGTGCCGTCCTTATATTTCCAGTCGATCGAGATTTTTCCGAATCGGGTTTTCACGCAGTAGTGCGCGGCGCTGTCCTCACTGTAGAGATGGGGCGCAAAGCGCACGCGATCGAAGCCAACGCCGATGTTTTCAATGCCGCCGATATAGGGAAGAACGAAATCCATCGGAGAGGCATACATATGGTGCAGGCGGGATTGCTTGCCCTCGAAATCCTCCCAAAGCGTGGTCGCTCCCTGCGCATACCAATGCCCGAAGGAGGGATATTGCTCCGTTGTCAGCATCTTATAGAGCACATCGGCATAGCCGTATTTTCCGAGCGCGCCGAAGATTGCCTTCATTCCGAGAATGCCGCAGGGCGCGGTGTAGTGCACGGCCTCGATCTTCTCGGCAAGCCGCTTTGCCATTCTTTCGGCGGCCTCCCCCTCGGCAATTCCAAAGAAGAGCGCCATACCGAGCGCACCTGCGCAGTCGTTGTCCGCTTTGTCTCCGTTAAGAAATTTTTTGCGGATGGCTTGCTTGCAAAATTCGCTCTTTTGCAAATAATAATTTGCATCCTTGTCGGAAAAACGGGTCAGCGCCTCGCCGAAGAGGCGGAGCATTTCTGCATAGAAGCAGCTATCGGAGAATTCATTCGTTGCAAGCGTGATGCCCTCGCATCGCGGCGGCGTCCAATCCGAGAGGCCAACGCAGATGAGGCCGTTTTTCTCGTAGCGCTCCATATAGGAAAAGTATTTCTTGGCAAAGGGCTTGATCAGCCGATAGGCCGAGTCGTCGCCATAGGTTTTATAGATCGCCTCGGGAAGGAAGAAGAGCGCCGAGTCCCAGGAGGGGCCTGCCGCCCAGTTATAGCCCCAGCCCGCCGTCGGGCAAACGCAGGAGATTTGTCCGCTTTGGCGCTGTGTGTCAATGATGTCGAGAAGGTATTTTTTGTAGGCCGTGCGCATATCGAGACGAAGGCAGGCGTGTGCCGCAGAGAGGGCGGCGTCGCCCGTCCATCCGTTCTTTTCCCGATGCGGGCAGTCCTCGGAAAAGCCATGGAAATTGGCGAGAAGCGAGGTTTTTGCCGCCTCGGCAAACCATTCGATATGCGGGTCTGCGGTGTGAAATTCATCGAGAGATTTGAGATCCGTGCGGATAAAGAGGCCAAGGACCTCGTCGTCCGCGGGGCGTGCGCCCGTGATCTCAACGTAGCGGAAGCCGTGGTAAACGAAGGATGCGTGATGCGTTTCTTTTTCTCCGCCCTTAAAAATGTAAGTATCCTCGGAGAAGTTCTTGATCTTCGTATAGCAAGCGATATGCGAGGTATCCAGCTCACCGTCCTCAAAAAGAACCTCACCGTAGCGAATTTTCAGAGCGGTGCCGCGCGGTGCCCTCATAGAAATTTCGCAAACGCCCGAGACCCCCTTTCCAAAATCAAAGATGCGGCCGTTTTTGGAGTCCCAGCTTCGCACGGGCTTCAGGCGCTCGCAGATGCGCATTGGCGGAAGCGTTTGCTTTTTCAGCCTTCCTCCGGGGTGGGAAACGAGGGAGGCCGCCTGCCAGGCGCTGTCGTCAAAGTCCTTCGAAAGCCAGCCGTCCTCCAGCCTTGCATCATATCGCTCGCCCACGCGCATCACGCTGTAATAGCAGGGGGAGGCAAAATGCAGCTTACCATCCTCGCCTCTTACGCGGTCCACGCGGAAGCTTTCGTCACTTTCAAGGCGGATCTCCCCGTCGCAGACAAGGGCGAAAAGAAGCTTCTGAAAATCGCGCCAGGGCGCGGCGAAAAAGCTCCAGGTGTCCTCCTCGCTCTGGTTAAAATATCCGCTTGCTACCTCGATGCAGGCGAGGTTTTCACCCGCGGTGAGGAGTTTTGTCACATCGTATTCGCAGTAAAGCACGGTTTTCGTATAATCCGTGAAGGCGGGCGCGAGAACCTCGTCGCTCACGCGCACGCCGTTGATATAGAGTGAAAAGCATCCGAGTCCCGAAATGCGAACGGTTGCCTTCCTTGGCATTTTCTCCAAAGAGAAGCGGCGGCGGAAGCGGAGCGTCGGATTCTCCGTGCCCAAGCGGCGCCCGATCACGCGCGCGTCACAACCGATAAAATTGGCTTTTCCGAAAAGAGAAGTCATAATCAAACCTCGCGTTTTTTCTTTATTGTAGCATAAGAGAGGGGCTTTGTAAAGTGCGTAAAAATATTTTTCTTGCAATTGCTCGTGCGATATGATAAAATGAAGAAAAAAAGCAAAAAGGAGTTATCGAATGGAAGGAAAATGGATCTGGCTTCCCTCGGTCGAGGAGGATAGCTATGCAGAGTTTTTGATGCCCATCCGCGGCGGGAAAGGACGGAAAATTTCGCTTGCCGTCGCCTCCGAGGGGCATTTCGCCGCTTATATTGATGCGCACCTCGTTCTTTTTTCGCAGAGCGGTGCGTATCCCGATGCGCCGCTTTATGACGAACGCGCCATTTCGCGTTATCTTGCGGACGGCAAGGAGCACGCGCTTCGCATTCTTGCCTGGCATCCGGGCGTTAGCTCGCAGAATTATATTGCCGCCGCTCCCGGCCTTTGGTTTGAGGTGAGAGAGGGAGGTCGCGCTATTTTCGCAAGCGACGCGGGCATTGCCTGCCGCAGGTGCGTTGCCTATAAAAGCGGATATAAAAAGAGCATCACCGTTCAGCTCGGCATTTCCTTTTTCTATGATGCAACGGTGGAGAGGAAAGCGGCGTGGGAGAAGGCCGTTTTTTCCGAGTCTCGCCCTCGGCCAAAGAAGCGCGCGGTTTCGCCCTTGCGCCTTTTGCCGCTTCGCACCGCAGTATCCGTTTCGATGATCGAAGAGGGCAGAATGCTTTTCGATCTCGGGGAGGAGCGCGTTGGATTCCTTTCCTTGGATCTTGAATCCGAGGCGGATCAGCTTCTCACGGTTTCGTACGGAGAGCATCTCGTAAACGGCCACGTGCCGCGTATTATCAAGCAGCGCGATTTTTCGGTGGAATATAAGGCGAAGAAGGGAAAAAATGTTTTTCTGCATCCCCTGCGCCGCCTTGCGGGGCGCTATCTTGAGGTTGAGTTTTCCGCGCCGATCAAGGTTTCGCACCTTGCACTGCGCGAGGTAACGCGCCCCTTCGTTCAAAAGAAAAAGGTCTTTTCCGATCCTCTTCTTCAGAAAATTTACGATACCTCGGTGAACACGCTGAGGCTCTCCGTGCACGAGCACTACGAGGATTGCCCTTGGCGCGAGCAATGTATGTATCTGCTCGATAGCCGAAACCAGATGCTTTGCGGCTATTATGCCTTCGCGGGGACGAAGGTTCAGCGCCATAACCTGCTTTTCTTTGCAGAAGGACAATGGGAAAACGGATTTTTTCCGCTCTGCTTTCCCTCCGCGCGCAAGGTCGCGATTCCTTCCTTCTCGCTCTGCTTTCCCCGTATCGTCAGAGACTATGTGGAGCACACGGGGGATACAACGGTTTTGTCCCTCGTTCGCCCCTCGATCGAAAAAATGCTGGCGGCCTTCGCCGCGTATAGGGATGAAAGCGGCCTGATTCCGCGCCTGCCCTATCCCTTCTGGAATTTCTACGAATGGGCAGAGGAAAGCGCAAATGACGAGGATCTGCATCGCACCCCCGAGGATTATACGCTTTGCTATGACCTCGCCTTGAACGGAATGTACGTTCTCGCCTGCCGCGATTATGCGGCGCTTTATGGGGGCGAGAGCGAGGCAGAATCGATGCTCCCCGCGATCCAAAAGACGTTTTTTGATGAAAAGCGCGGCCTCTATCGGATGACGACGGGGAAGGAAAAATCCAGCGTTCTTGCCAATAGCATTGCCATTCTGATTGGCCTCGGCGGAAAGGAAACCGCCGAAAAAATGCTTGCGGACGAAAGCATTATCCCTGCCACACTTTCGATGCATACCTATTTTTATGATGCGCTTTTGCAAACAAGTGTTGACTTTAAGGCTTATGTTATCGAGGATATTAAGAAAAAATACGGCAAAATGCTTGCCGAGGGCGCAACCACCTTCTGGGAAACCGAGAAGGGCTGGGAGGATTTCGGAGGCGCCGGAAGCCTCTGCCACGGCTGGTCTGCAATCCCCGCTTATTATCTGCCCCGTCTCGTTTTGGGAGAGGGCGCCGAAAATAAAATGTAACCCCCAAAGGAGAAAGAAAGATGGAAATGAAAAAATTAGATGCGCGCGCCTTGAAGCTGTGGTATATCCGCAGTGGAATCGTTGCCCTCGTTTTGCTTGCCGCCTATATTCCTGCGGCGATCCTGATTCCCGCTTCGGCCGTCAAAACGGCGGCGCTCGTGCCCTCGGGCGTGATCCTTTTTATCACGCTCTCGCTTCTTTTCGTGCTTCCGTATTTTCGCTATGCGCTGTATCGCTATGGCTTCGATGAGAAGCGCATCGTGGTTTGCCACGGCGTGATCTTCCGCCACCGCGCAGTGATTCCCGTTTGTCAGATTCAGGATCTGCATCGCTTCGAGGGGCCGATTATGATGCTCCTTTCGATCAGCGGTGTCACGATCTCCACGGCGGGCTCAAATTTTGACCTTGCCTGCCTTTCGAAAGCCGATGCCGACGCGATGATCGAGGCGCTGGAGAAAAATCTTGAGCGCCGCGTGGAGGAATTGAAAAATGAAGAAATTCAGTAAGAATTATCTTTATTATCATCTGTTCGCGGATTTCTTTGCCGTATTGGTTTGTGCGCTGGCCTTTTCCGATGCAATTCTGCTCGAAAATGAGGCGGAGGAGGTCATCGGACTTCGCTATTCCGCCTTGCCTTATTTTGCCGTCGGCTTTCTTCTGGTCTACGGGCTTTGCATCCTCTATCAGGTGCTTTATCTGCACTTCGCTTCCTATACGGTGGCGGAAAAGGAGCTTCGCGTTACGCGCGGCGTGCTCTTGCGCAAAAACACGGTCCTTGATTTCAGCCGTGTGCACGCCGTGAATAAAAAGCAGAATATTATCCAGAGGCTTTTCGGCCTCGCGGTGATCACGGTGGATAGCGGCTCTGCCAATACATCGATGAGCGCCGAGGCGGTCATCTATGAAAGCTCTGCCGAGGCGGATCGCCTGCTCTCTCTTCTCAAGGCAAAAAGAAACGGCGATGCGCCGCAGACTGCCGCCGAGGCAAGCGAAGCGCCCAAGGCCCTTGCGCCAAAGGGCGGAGATCTTGCCTTCACCTCGGGCAAAAAGCTCGTCTATTCGCTTCTGAATATTGCCGTTGCGGCCTTTTCGCTCGTTGCGGTTGGCTTCCTTGCGCTCGCTACGTATTTTTGCATCCTTCCCGTGCTGAGCGGCCTTCTTTTCTTCGGCACTTTTGAATTTCTCCTTCCCGCGCTGAAGATCTTTCTTATCGCGCTCATCGGCCTTTCGGGGCTCACCTTCCTCGGAAGTCTTTTGCAGGGCTTTGTGGGCTACTACGGCTTCCGTATCGTGAAGGGGGAAAAGGATATCGAAATTTCCTACGGTCTTTTTATGCGGCACACGAATACCTTCGGCTACGATCGCATTCAGGGTGCCGTTATTCGCCAAGGGCTAATTCAGCGCATCTTCGGGTATGCAACGCTTCAGCTGGAGGTGATCGGCTACCACGAGGGCGGAAATGATCAGAATGAGGGAACTGCGGTCGGCGTCCTTCTTCCGCTCGTCGGCATCAGGGAGGCGGAAACGGTGCTTGCCGATCTTCTTCCTGCTTATACCCCCCTGCCGAAGGAGCGCACCGCTCTGCGCTATTTTCCCTTTATTTCTTGGTCGTCTCTCTTCATCACGGCAGGCTATGCTCTCGCCGCCTTCTTCGTTTTCTTTATAATGCATTTGCTTGAGGCCTCGGCCGAGGCGCTTGCCATAGCCCGCATTCTCGCGCTTCTGCTTTATGCCGTCTCTATGGGCGTGCATCTTCTCGGCGCCTGTCTTTCCTATAAAAATGCGGGGCTTTCCGTTTCAAGCGATCGCATCACGCTTTATAGCGGCGGCTACGTGCGCCGCGTGACCACGGTGCTTCGCCGCTCGCTTGTTGCCGTGGAGGATATAACGACGCCGATGCGCGACCGCGCCGACATCCATACCGTCGTTCTTCATATAAGAGCGAATGCCGCAACAAACGAGATCAAGGTCGGAATGCTGAACCGTGCGGCCGTCCTTGCGCTTCAAGACGCGCTTCGGGATTGAGATCCGCCGCGAAAGGTGAAACAGGTAGGAAAGAAAAATGATTCAAAACCGCTTCTTTTGGTCGTACGATCTTCCACGAATGGGTGCTTGAATACGCCCGGTGCGCAAAGCTGTGGCGCCGGAAACGAGTATACGAAGGATCCGCATATGTTTGAGGCGGATTATAAGCGCGTGATCGATTTTGCCGCAGAGCACAGTATGACGGGCGTTGGCATCGTCGGTATGCTTCGCGATCGCCACGGCGGCGTGGATGCGCCGATCTCGCTTGCGGATATGGCGACCCGCGATGCCGATCGCCCCGATCTTTTCTGAGACCGAGGGTTCGGCGGTGATTTAAAATTTTAAAAGAAAAGCGGCAGAAGCCTCGTGCTTCTGCCGCTTTCTTCTTCGCCCTTGGGCGAAGGCCTTGTATTACGGAAAAATTAAACCTTCAGAAAATCCTTGTCCACAACGACGTTGTCGCTATATCTGCGGAGCGCAACGATCACGGAGCGGCAAACGGAAACGCGAACGAGAACCTTTCCGTCTCCCTCGTTATAGAGGATCAGATAGGCCTCGGCCTCGTCGGGCGCGGTGCGGAAATCGATCACCTTGGCATCCCCAGAAAGCGCCTCGAGGTTCTCTGCCGTGTCGGGCAGGGCGCTTTGAATTGCCTTTGCGGAGAAGGAATGCTTTTCCTTTTCTCTCTTGTTGTAAACGCGGTAGATCGTTACCTTGCCGACATTCACGCGAATCAGCCATTCAAAGCGGCAGTAGCGCCAGGTGGCAAGCACGAGAATGTAAAGAAAAAGGGGAAGGATCGCGATCAGGGGCGCCATCTTCGTCAGTCCCAGACAAACATAGAGATAAAGTCCGCAGAAGGCCGCGTAAAGCGCGATAAACATCCATTTTTTTTGCTTGTATTTTCCCTTGTTTTCCACGGGCTTCGCAAATTCCGCGCCGTTGAAGGAAAGCTCGTCGCTCATAATAATAACCTCCGTTCGTCGCTCTGTGCGACGGTTGTATTTTTTTTATTATAGCACGAATCTTTCTTTTTTTCAAGTCCCTCAATGCTTTTCGTATCGTTTTTTTAAGAAAAGAGTATCTTTTTTAAAAGCGCTTATTTTTTCGATGCCTTATATTTTGCAACGAGCGCATCGTAGCGTGCGCGGCCCTCGGGAGTCAGCGTGTGATAATCTTTGATTGCCGAGGAGGGAAGAGAGGGCGGCGTGCCGTCCGAGCCCCAGAAGGGCGAAAGCCTATCGTTTTCATAGAGCCTTTGATCCTCCTCGCGGCGGAAATCGGGAATATCGTAGACCTTTCCGTCCTCTAAGAGACTGCGGTGGCCGAGAATGGCAACGGAGGCCATATTGGTCGCAAAATAAACGTCAAATTCGGGTCTTCTTCCCTCGCGGATGCAATCAAGAAATTCTCTTGCAACGAAGAAGTCGCCGCCGCCGTGCCCTGCCTTTTCGATCAGATCCTTGTCCTTATCCTCCAAAGCGGGTTTATAGATGCGGGAATTGGGCGCATCGTCGGGCTTTTCCCAGCCGTTATAGGAGAGAAGCACATTGCCCGAATGGTCGCGCAGATTCTCGATCTGTCCCTTCTGCGCGCAGATGCGGTAGGAGCTTTCATGATGGCCGAAGGCGGAACAGCCCGTAACGCGGAAAACCGAGCCGTCGTTATTTTCGCAGAGCAGGATCGCCGCCTTTTCCGCAACGCCGCGCTGAAACTGCGCCGGATCCGCAGGCACGGGATCAAAAACAGGGAGCGCGCGCACGCGCTTCGGCATAGCTCCCGTGATATACATCAGGGGCGCCAAGGAATGCGTGACATAATAGGTGCGGGAAAGCCCGTATCTCCAATGCTTGGAATCGGGGCAAAGCGAGATATAATAGTCGGTATCGTCGGTGGGAGACATCGGGTGGTTATATTCGCCCTCTGAAAAAAGAGCCTTGCCGAGCGTGCCGCCTCGGTATACGCGGCGCATCTCCTGATTGAAGAGCATATAGGGATAATTTTCCGCCAGCATATAGATGGCCTTGCTCTTTTCTGCCGCCCGCACGAGGGCAACGCCCTCGGCCATCGTGCCGTTCGAGGTGCATTCGCTGAGCACGTGGATGCCCATCTCCAGCGCGCGGATCGCGTAGGGTGCGTGCTCGTGGAAATAGTTGGAGAGCACGATCGCCTCCAAGCCCTTATGCGCAATAAAGCTTTCGAAATCCGAATAAACGGCAACCTCGCCGCCAAGCGCTTCCTTGGCTTTGTTTGCATAAAGCTCGTTCTTGTCGCAAACGGCAACGATCTCGGCATTGTTGGCCATCAGATTCTTATAATAATTTCCGCCTCGGTAGCCACCGAAAATACCGATTTTCACAGTTCTTTTTTTCATAAGTACCTCCGATTTTCTTTTTATAGGATTTCTGCTTTTATTATAAAACATTTGCATCTCTCGTGTAAATGGAGGTTATCCATAAATTCATAGAAAAAAGTTGTATTTTTGGCTTGCAGGCTTGCTTTTTTATTTTTTGTTTGCTAAAATAGAGTTAAAAGTGAGGGCGCATAAAATGAATACCGAAAATATATGTAAATTCAGCGAAAGCCGATCGAGCGATCTGATCTGCGTGGGCTTTATCAAGGAAACCGCCGAGGCGCAGGCGATGGGCGTTGTCGCCAAGCATAATGCCGTGCATCTTGTGCTGGAGGGAGAGGGCGTTTTCGTCCGCGGTACGGGCGAGCATCCGATTGCGCGCGGCACGCTTTTCTTCGTCACGGAGGGGGAGCGCTTTGCCGTTCGCGGCGGCTCTCTGCGCTATCTTTATATCACCTTTTTCGGTCGCCGCGCCGAGGAGCTTCTGCTTCGCTTCGGCGTCAATGAGGGGAGCGGCGTTTATGCCGGAAATGAAAAAATGATTCCCTTCTGGGAGAGCTGTCACCTTTCGGCGAAGGAGGAAAATATTGATATCCTCTGCGAAAGCGTTCTTCTGTATTCGATTGCGGGGCTTGCTCCGCGGAAAAAGGAGAAAAATGATGCCGTTTCCGCCGTGATCGGCTTGTCGCAAAAGAATTTCACGAATGCCTCTCTTTCTTTGGAGCGCATTGCCGCCGAGATCGGCTATGATCCGAAATATCTCTCCTCGCTTTTTAAGAGAAGGAAGGGGATTGCATACACGCAGTATTTGCGCGAGCTTCGCTTAAAGCACGCCGTCTTTTTGATGGAGCAGGGCGTCGTCAGCGTGAAAAACATCGCCCTGCTTTCGGGCTTTGGCGATGCTCTGTATTTTTCCAGGGTCTTCGCGCAGAGCATCGGTATCTCCCCGAAGGCATATATCAAAAGCCTTCCGCAGGATGAATAAATCGCGCGGCTTCATAAATTTTCAAGCGCACAAAAAGGCGGTGAGAAAAAGCGTGATGTTGTTATAGGAGAAATCACTAACAGCAAAAATTGAATCGCAGAAAACAAAGAGATAACCCCGACAGATTTTTAGGTCTGTCGGGGTTTGCTTGTGCTGTTCTATAAATTGGAATTTGGTTAATACACTCGTTATTTCTTCGCAACTACAATGGGTTGGTAGAACCCTGTTTCTTCGGGGAACATCCATACCACTTCGCTACATCCGTTTGCCATAAGCAAGTCGGTCATTTCCTGTCTGCGGGTGGCTCTGTATTCACATTCAAATTTGCTCACTTGCAAGGTGTCCTCGTCATCAACGATATACTGGATTAGCCGATAGTTATCACCTTCCCATGTCCAGGTCTGGAAAGATACTCTCTGTCCTTTTGTGGTTTTGTGAATATAGGGAGGGGAATAAGGTGGCTTGTCCATAAGCAGAGCATCATAATCCCGAATACTGGCAACAAACAAACCGCCATTCTTAATCTGATTTACGATACTCTTGATGGCAGATGCCAAGTCATTACTGGTAAGCATATGCGGCAGAGCATTGTCCATCGCAATTACAATGTCAAATTGCTTTTTGAAAGCATCTGATAAAGCACAGAAGTCAGCGTGTTCAAAGCAAACACTCACATTGTTCTTCTTGGCTCGTTCTTTGGCTTCAGCGATTTCTCCATCACTAATATCCGAGCCTGTTACATTGTAGCCGATGGCAGCAAGGCCGATTGCCTGTGTTCCGATACCACAGGCACAATCCAGAATATGTGCCGATTTGTCAAAGCCATTACTCACAAAAAGTTTGTCCAGAATGACCGCCTGTTCCTGTGTAGTGGCTTGCCAATCAAGAAACAGCTTATCATATTGGGAAGCCAGATTATCATAAAAAATCTGTGTGATGCTCATATCGTGTTCTCCTCGTCAAATTCTTATTTATCGTTCTGTTATTTCGCCGGTTTCACATTTGTATTGCAAATGCATCGGGCAAAGCCCATACCCCTTTGGAGATGTACGATCGCGTTCAAAGGCTCCCTCCGGGAGGGAGCTGTCAGCGAAACTGACTGGGGGAGAGTGCGTACCAATAAGATTGATCCAACCGAAAAGTTATGCAGGCTCCTTCCACCGCTAACGCGGTCCCCGGCAGATTGTCAAGCAAGTGCAACACCCCAAAACGCTTCAAAAGGAGATTTCCACCCCAAGCATTTTTTAGGTCTCAAGTTAATAGACAAAACAATATTTTGCAAAGTATCATTATCCAAAGAATGAAAATTGTAGCCTTTAGGAAAGAAAAATCTTAAAATATCGTTGGTGTTTTCGTTTGTTCCACGTTGCCAAGGTTTATGAGGTTCCGCAAAATACACTTCTGTATTTAGATTTTGTTCTAACTCTCTAAATTCAGAAAACTCCGAACCATTATCTAAAGAAATGCTTTTTACCGGCATATCTTTAAGTAACGTTTCAATCATTTTCCGTGTTTCTGTAGAAGAACGGCTATGAATAAGTCCGGCACATAGAAACCGTGTTTTTCTGTCCACCAACGTAACCAACAACCCTTTTCCTACTCCGCCGTATACTGTGTCGCCTTCCCAATCTCCGATCCTTGCTCGATCTTTAATCATATCGATCCATTCGGGAATGATGCGATCCGGTTGAATTGTATTATAGTTGGAACTTTGGTGGCATCTATGTTTGTCTCTGCGCCGAAGGTGTTCTTTTGCCGTTATTTTTGGAAATCTATTAGCCTTAATTGCTCTGTAAATGGTAGCGATACAAAGCTTTTTACGTTCCGGATAACGCAGCTCCCATCTTCCGCAGATCTGCTCAGGTGTCCAATATTGGCTTAAATGCTTGACAATAAAATCCCATTCGGGAGTGTTCGGATGTAAAACAAAGCGATTTTGCTCACGTCTGCGACGAATATATAAGTTCTGGGCGCGCCAATAGTTATACCAATATTTGTTGTCGGGTTTGCTGTGAGGTTTGTATTTAGCCTTGTTTCTATTGACTTCACGACTGATTGTGGAGGGACTTCTTTCAAGAAGATCTGCGATTTTTCGAAAACTTAGTCCTTCCGACAAAAATTGTTGTAGACATTTTCGTTCTTCTGTGGTAAAATGTTTGTAGGGCTTCATGCTGACCTCCGTTCAAAATGTTTGTGTGGTAACTACATTTTACACCTTGGAAGGCATGAAGTCTATTCTTTTGCGCAAATTTGTATTTTTTCGTTCAAGGCTACGCCTTTCTCTCAAAAATACAAATTTATTATTCTATTGTTTAATCTTTATTTTACGAGGGTGTTGCACTTCGTATTATAACATGCCC
>JAZTWU010000176.1:0-3668 GCA_045636085.1 Eubacteriales bacterium | reverse complement strand
AACTGCTCGTTTGTTCCCTGCCAGCAGGGGTTGGTGCCATCGGGATTGCAGCAATCCGGCTCGTTCCAGATCTCCCAATATTCGATACCGAAGGCAAAGCCATCCGCCCAGCCCTCGTTATAGTGGCGGATGATGTGCTCGCAGATGCGCGCCCATTTCAGATTGTCCTTGGGTGGGAAGGTCCCCTTCTTCTCCTGATGCTCAATCGCCGCGCCGAGGCGATAGAACATATGCGTTCCCGTTGCCTCCGTGCGCGCAACATAGGCATCCGTGGCCTTGAAATCATAAGACGCGGGATCGTTTTCGTCCGCATCAAAATTGCGGAAGATGCGGTGCACATCCACGGTTTTCTCTCCGCCGTAGCCTGCATAAAAGGCGGCATCGTGGTTTCTTGCATACGGAATGCGGGCGGCGGCATAGTCCGCATCGTTTCCCGTCTGGCGAACGATCGAGCCCGCAGGGCCGTTATTGACGGCATTCATCGGCTTGATCTTACCAAGTGTTTCTAAAAAGTTCACGCGAAGGCTTTCCATAGCATTTTCCCTTTCATTTAAGAGCATTTTTTAAATTTCTTCTATTGCAATATAAATCACGGCATACATCGGGCAGCAGACGGACAAAACGCCGTTTGCACCAATCTCACAGACGCTTTCCGTGAGCGTTCCGTTTTCATTCACGGACTGAATTTTTGCGATACGCTTTTTCTTTTCCTCGAAGCCAAAGCAAACCTCGATCGGCGCGGTGCATTCGCCCTGCACTCCCTCGTCAAGGAAACGGGTGAGTATCAAACCTTGACTCTTCCCATTCGTTGCGGCAACGGCATAGAGCCCGTTTTGAAGCCCCTCCACGGCAACCTCCTTGCCGAGCCCGTGAAGGTTCGCAAAGAAATAAAAGGGATAATAGCCCGGCAAAATCTCATATGTATAGGCGCGAAAAAGTCCGTTATAGGCGCAAGGACGCGCATCATAATACATTAGGGTTTCAAGCGCACTCGCTTGCCCCACGCACATACAGGCGGCCGTATACGCCGCACCCTTTTGGGAGAGAATGGTGCGCACGCCGCGCATAAAATCCTCGCCCTGCCAGCCGCAGTTATAATTCCATTCGTTGAGGCTGAGCTCTGCATCGCGATAACCGTATTCGTCCACGAGGGCTCTTGCATCGGCAATGCAGGCGCGCATAATCTCGGGATCGCGCGTGTAGCAATGGAAGGAATAAAAATCCAAGGGGGCGCGTCTTTCACGCAAGGCCGCCATAAACTCGCGCTGTGCCGTTTTGACCGCCCAAGTGAAGGCAGGGCCGCCGATCTTCAGATGCGGAAAGCATTTTTTGAGATGCGAGGCGGCCGTGCAATACAGATCAATGAATTCGGCAAAGCTTCCCTGCCAGCAGGAATTGGGAATGCCGGCACCGCAGTTATCGGGCTCGTTCCAGATCTCCCAATATTCGATATTATACCGAAAGCCGTTTGCCCACCCCTCCGTATAATGGCGGATGATGTGCTCACAGATGCGCGCCCATTTTTCGTAATCCCTCGGCGGCGTCGTTCCATCCTTCATAATCCCGTGCTCGATCGATGCACCGAGGCGGTAAAAGGGACGCGCGCCGATCGATATGATCCTTGCAAGATACGCATCCGTGCAACGGAATTCATAGGATGCGGGATCGTTTTCGTCCGCATCGAAATTGCGGAAAATGCGATGCACATCCACGGTGTATTCCCAACCGTAGCCCGTGCAAAAAGCACTGTCGTGCGTTCGGACGAAGGGAATACGGGCGGCGGCAAAGGCCTCCATATTTCCCGTTTTCGTCACATTGGATCCGATCGGCCCGTTATTGACGGCGTGCATTGGCTTGATATTTCCAAGGAGCCTTTCAAAATTCAGAAAGAGTTTTTCCATCGTTGTACCTCCGCGCGTGCACATACGCTTAATGATTTAATAATAACACACGCGCGGAGAAATATCAAGCCCTCCGCGCGTTTTTTGTTGTTTAAGCCTTTTCGGAAAGCAGAGCGGAAAGATCTGCCTTTCTTCCGCGAAGCTGAGAAAGGAACTCCTCACTGCCGTGCTCATAGTTTTCCGCATTCCAGAGGTTAAGGAATTCAACCTCGATCGCATCCGCCTCTTTAATCAGCGCGCGAATGCCCTCCGCGCTCGGCATCTCGCCAAGACGGATCTTGCAAACCGAAGCGGAGAAGATGACCATACGCGCATTCAGGGTGATCTGGCGCTTCAGGAAGGGATCGATCTCCATCTTTTCAAAATCCGAGAGAACGCGGCGCACATAATCGATCACATTCTCGAAATAGAAGGGATAGGGGCGCGTTCTGAAATCGAAGATACCGCGGAAATTCATCTGATCGAGCGGCATCTGCATACTCTGGCCGCACATCGTGCCGCAATGCACGCGATCGGGCTCCAAAAGATAATAATCGGAGAGGCGGCGCAAAAGCTCGCTGACGCCCACTCTTGCGAATACCGTTTCATCCACGAAATCCTCGGCGGCTCTGACAAAGTTAAACTTGAAGTCCTCCGAATTGAACTCACCGGGATTCCAAGCAAACTGCCCCGCGAGTGCCACGGGGAAGGCGCTCCAGACAAGGAAGGTGGGCTGACCGCAATCGCATCCCCAATCCGTCATCAAAAGGCCCTTGGCTCCGTATTTCTTGGCGATTTCGCCCGAGGTGCGGATATTGAAGACCGTGACCTCGTGTCTACCCGTGAAGGAAAGATGCGTATTGCAGGAGGGGCAAAGATAAAAATCAATGCCTGCGCGGTTATAATCCGCGCAGTTCTCTGCCATTCTCTGTGCCGCGCCGAGCTCGTAGCCCCATTCAAGCGCAACAGCGCCCTTGGGAATTCTATCATAGGTTTCGGGATAAGCATGGATCATATCCGACCAGAATTGCACATTTTTTGAATACTTTTCTTTACAAAGATCGGCAACCTTATTCAGCCAATCCATAAACACGGCGGCTCTTCCGTACTTCTTGCAAGGCTCTTCGAGCTGATATCTTCCGAGGCCATACGCCTCATCAAAGCCGATATTGACGACCTTGCTTTCGTGCAAGGGGAGCAGATCGCTATAAATTTTATCGATCAATTCAAGGCTTTCGGGAAGAAGCGGATTGATCGTTCCGCCCGTTTTTCCTTCGGGGGCGACGGCGAGATGCGAAAGCTCGGGCTTCTTGAGCCACTGCCCCATATGACCGAAGGAATTCTGATTGGGCACAAGGTCGATAAAGCGCGCCTTGCAATATTCCTCCAGCTCCTTGATATCAGCGCCGTTCAGGCAATCAAACTCTGCCGTATACTGCGGGAAGGAATCAAACTTGAAGACATGCCCCTCCATATAGATCTGGAGCTCGTTATATTTGAGCGCGGCGAGAAAATCAATGATTCTCTTATAGGTTTTCACCTTCGGCATACGGCCGCGGCTGATATCCAGCATATAGCCGCGACGCTCAAGCTGGGGCGCATCCTCGATTTCTGCATAAGGGAGGCTTTCGCCGTTTTTGCGGAGCAGGTGCCAAAGCGAGGTGACGGCACGGAAAAGGCCCTCCTCCGTGGCGTGCGAGATTCGGATTCCGCTTTCGGATATGGAGATCCGATGCGCTTCTTTGGAAAGATCTGCGCAAATTTCGGTCTTGATTGCTTCGAATCCCT
>JAZTWU010000175.1:0-6269 GCA_045636085.1 Eubacteriales bacterium | reverse complement strand
CGCTTCTCGGATGAGAAGATCGAGTCCGCAAGAAACTTTGCCAATAAGCTCTGGAATGCATCCCGCTTCGTTCTTATGAATCTGGATGAGGAGGATACCGCCGCATTGCCCGATTCCTCTGCGCTCACCATTGAGGATCGCTGGATTCTCACCCGCTTGCAGAAGACGGTTTCTGTCGTGGAAGAGAATATGGAGAATTATGAGCTTGGCGTTGCTCTTGCCGAGATCTATAACTTCACCTGGGATACCTTCTGCGATTGGTATATCGAGATGGCAAAGAGCCGCATCTTTGAGAAGGGAAGCGAGGGGGCAAAGACGGCGAAGAGCGTGCTCTGCTATGTGCTCACCGCAATTCTGAAGCTTCTGCATCCCTTTATGCCCTTCACCACGGAGGAGATTTATTCCGCGCTGCCCGATGCAGGCGAGAGCATTATGATCTCCGAATATCCGAAGGCCGCAGAGATTCCTACCTGTGAGCAGGCCGCTGAGGATATTGATCGCATTATCACCGCCATCACCGCCATCCGTAACCGCCGCGCGGAAATGAATGTTCCGCCCTCCAAGCGCGCAAAGCTCTTCGTTGTCACCAAGCACGCGCGCACCTTTGAGAGTGCGGCAAAGATCCTTGAAAAGCTTGCAGGCGTTTCCGAGGTGATCCTCACGGATGCCTATAACGGAGAGGATGCCGTTTCCATTGCCACCGAGGCAGGAAACCTCTTCATTCCTCTGGCCGATGTGATCGACTTTGAAAAGGAAAGGGCTCGCCTCAGCGCCGAGATCGAGAAAAACGAGGGCGAGATCCTTCGCATCGAGAAGAAGCTTGCAAACGAGGGCTTCGTTGCAAAGGCGCCCGCCGCCGTTATCGAGGGAGAGAAGAAGAAGCTTGAGAAGTATCTCTCCACGAGAGAGTCGCTTGCGGCCGCAATTGCAAAGCTGAAGTAAATCCGTCTATGAAAGAAATTGAAAATCTGTCCTCCGTCATCTATGCGGGGCAGTATGAGGATGAAAAAACGCCCTCTGTCCTCACGGTTGAAGACGGCGTGGAGGAGATCGCGGAGAATGCCTTTCGCGGCTTCTCCTCTCTGAAAAAGGTGATATTTCCGCCCTCGCTCCGCCGCATCTCGGCAGCCGCCTTTGCCGATTGCGCCAATCTTTCGGAGATTGTGCTCCCCTTCGGCGTGCGCGAGATTGCGGACGAGGTCTTCAGCGGCTGTGCATCCCTGCTTGGCGTTCGCCTGCCCGATAGCGTGACCTATATCGGAGAGGGATGCTTTCAGGGGTGCGCCTCGCTCTCCTCGCTGAAGCTTTCGGAAAGCCTTCGCTCCATCGGAGCGGGCGCCTTCTCCTTTTGCTTCAACCTTCATTCCGTCGTGATTCCCGATAGCTGTGAATGCGTGGAGTTCAATGCCTTTTGCGGATGCTTTTCGCTTGAAAGCGTTCGCCTTTCCTCGAATATGCAGATCCTGGAGGAGTCTCTCTTTGAGGGATGCCGAAGCCTTAGTGCCGTGGATCTTCCCGCAGGGCTTCTGCGCATCGGCCGCCGCGCCTTTCGCGGGTGCGCCGCTCTCATTTCCTTGATTCTTCCCGTCTCGCTTTATGAGATCGGTCTGGATGCCTTCGCGGATTGCAGTGCCCTGCGCCGCCTGGCAATCCCCAAGGGCGTTTATGAGATCGAGGATGGCGAGGTCTTCGGCGGATGCGATAGCCTGCGCGAAATTTCCTTCGGCGGCGATGCCGAGGGCTGGGAAGGGCTCTTTGGCGGAAAAACGCTGACGGTGCAGACCTCGCGCGGCGAGGTGATCACCCCGAAAATCTATTTTCTGGAAGCAAAGAAATGAAATATAAATGCCTCGTTCTTGACCACGACGATACCGTGGTCAGCAGCACGGCCTCGATCCATTTTCCGTGCTTTGAAAAATATCTTTCCGAGCGCAAGCCTCATCTTGTCGGCAAATTTGACCTGAAAACCTATCTGCGCAGAAATTTCGACCCCGGCGTGATCGAGTTTTTCACAAAGGACGTCGGCCTCTCCGAGCAGGAGATGGCAGAGGAGGAGGGTTATTGGCTGGAGTATGTGAAAAGCCATATCCCCGTAGCGTATGAGGGTATGCGCGAAATTCTTGAGCGCTTTATCAAAGAGGGCGGCATCCTTGCCGTCGCCTCGCATTCCACCTCCTATAACGTCGAAAGAGACTATAAGGCAAATTCTCTGCCGATGCCCGCCGCGATCTATGGCTGGGATCTGCCAAGAGATAAGCGCAAGCCCGCGCCCTTTGCTCTTTTGGATCTGATGGAGAAATACGGGCTTTCGCCCGATGAAATGCTGATGGTGGACGATCTGAAGCCCGGCTTCGATATGGCGCGCGCCGCAGGTGTGCCCTTTGCCGCCGTTGGCTGGGCGTATGAGGTGGAGGAGATCGAAGCCTTTATGCGCCGCCATTGCGACTTTTATCTGGAGAGCGTGGATGCGCTTTCCACCCTCCTTTTCGGAGAGTAAGCGCCGAAGGGGTGTTTACCCCCTTGACAGAAAAGAAAAAAGATAGTAAAATAAAAATGTATATAAAATAAAACCATTGTGAGGTGATTGTTATTTTAAGCATCAAGCTGATATCCGCACAGGGTGATGTCAAATTCAAGGCCTATGGCAATGAGATCGACGAGCGCTTTGAGGGCGAATACGAGCAGGGCGATAAATTCCGCATCGACCTTTCGGATTCCGTCTTTATGAAGGTCTCTCTCGATGAATTGCTTGCAGAGAGCATCGTTTACGTGCCCGATGGCTTTTTTGAATTTCTGATCCCCTTTGATCGCGAGAGAAAGGCGTGCTATGCGCCCGGCACCTTTGCCGAAGCATCTCATCGCATTCGCGTGAGCGAGCCGACGGAGGCGGAGATCTACGGTGACCGTGTGATTTCCTTTAATCCGCACGACCGTCATAATGTTCCGAAGTATTTCCCCCACGCGGTGGCAAACTTCGTAACCCGTGAGGATCCTTGCTTCTTCGAGAGAAATGCGATCGACGGAGTGACGGAAAACCATAACCACGGATGCTACCCCTATCATTCTTGGGGCGGCGGACTTCGCGAGGATCTGGAATTCACGGTGCAGTTCGGTATGGAGGTTGAGATCAGCGAGATCGTCATCCATATCCGCGCCGATTTCCCGCACGATACCTATTGGAAGGAGGCTGACCTCGTTTTCGATGACGGAACGGTGCAGCACATCTTCCTTGAAAAAACCGATGAGGGACAGAGCTTTGCCTTCCCCCAAATCAAAACCAAGAGCGTGAAGCTTTGCGGCTTCGTTCAGCAGCGCCTGGAGGACGGTTCGCTTTCCTTCGCCGCGCTTTCACATTTTGCCGTACACGGCCATTACATTAAAGAGGAGAATGAAGGAATGGAAGTCAGAAACGCATCCAATGCAAAAGACGTCAGATATTACACCACCGATAGACTGAGAGAGGAGTTTCACATTAAGAACCTCTTCACCAAGGATAACATCCGTATGGTTTATAGCCATACCGACCGTATCATCGTGATCGGTATGATGCCCGTGTTCGCAAACCTGAGACTGGAGGCAGGCAAGGAGCTTGCCGCAGATTATTTCCTTCAGCGCCGTGAGCTTGGTTGCATCAATATCGGCGGCAAAGGTATTATCTCGATCGACGGCGTGGAATACGAAATGAACCCCCGCGACGGTATCTATGTAGGTATGGGCAATAAGGAGCTCCGCTTCAGAAGCGTGGATCCCGAGAAGCCTGCAAAGTTCTATATGACCTCCTGCCCCGCGCACACCGCATATCCTATCGTGAAGATCGATATCACCAAGGCGCGCAAGGTTCCCTGCGGAAGCCTTGAGGATTGCAATAAGAGAGTGATCAACCAGTACATCCATCCCGAGGTAATCAAGTCCTGCCAGCTCGCAATGGGTCTGACGGAGCTTGAGGTTGGCTCCAACTGGAATACCATGCCCTGCCATACCCATGACAGACGTATGGAGGTTTATATGTACCTCGATATGGGCCCCAACGATGCAGTCTTCCATATGATGGGTGAGCCCAAGGAAACCCGCCACATCATTATGCATAACGAAGAGGCCGTGATCTCTCCCTCCTGGTCCATCCATAGCGGCGTCGGCACCAGAAACTATTCCTTCATCTGGGCAATGTGCGGCGAAAACCAGGAATTCACGGATATGGACCATATTGAGACCAAAGAACTTCGCTGACGGTATAAATCGTCCAATACTGCGTTGTCGGTCAAGTCGCTCGGATCGCCGTAGGGAACTACGGCTTCACGTCGCTCCCGCCCTTACGCCTTGTCTTGAACGATTTCTCCGCGTCAGCGCCCGGAGCAGACGGTACTGAATTTCTGCACTTTAACGCACAGCGTTGACGGAGCATTATTTCAACAAAATTAAATTACATATCAAGGAGTATATAAAAAATGAGCACGAAGAATTTTTGCCTTGAGGGTAAGGTAGCCCTCGTTACGGGTGCATCCTACGGTATCGGCTTTGCAATTGCAAAGGGACTTGCTGCCGCAGGCGCAACGATTGTTTTCAACGACCTGAAGCAGGAGTTCGTTGATAAGGGCCTTGCCGCTTATGAGGCAGAGGGCATCAAAGCGAAGGGCTATGTTTGCGACGTTACCGATGAGGACGCCGTAAACGAAATGGTTGCCAAGATCGAAAAGGAAGTTGGCAATGTTGACATTCTCGTAAACAACGCAGGTATCATCAAGAGAATTCCTATGCACGAGATGAAGGCAGAGGAGTTCCGCCAGGTTATCGACGTTGACCTGAACGCTCCCTTCATTTGCGCAAAGGCCGTTATCCCCACGATGATGAAGATGGGTCACGGTAAGATCATCAACATCTGCTCGATGATGAGTGAGTTCGGCCGCGAGACTGTTTCTGCATATGCAGCCGCTAAGGGCGGTTTGAAGATGCTCACGAGAAACATCGCATCCGAGTACGGTGAGTACAACATTCAGTGCAACGGCATCGGCCCCGGCTATATCGCAACGCCTCAGACCGCGCCCCTTCGTGAGCGCCAGGCAGACGGTAGCCGTCATCCCTTCGATAGCTTCATCGTTGCAAAGACGCCCGCAGGCCGTTGGGGCAATCCCGAGGACCTTGCAGGTCCTGCCGTGTTCCTTGCATCCGAGGCTTCCGATTTCGTAAACGGACAGATCCTCTATGTAGACGGCGGTATTCAGGCCTATATCGGCAAGCAGCCTAAGTAATTTTTGCGGCATCGCCGCAAATAAAGATCCGCTCCCTTCTTTGAAGTGGGCGGATCTTTTGTTTTTTTGGTTTTTGTTTTTTTCGTGAGAAAGTGCCTCCGATACTTATCTCTTGATTTTTTCTTCCCCTCGTGGTAAAATAGAGGGGAAGAAATTTTTTTGGAGCGTTTATGATACAAACAGAGATCCGTCTGCCGCTTTCCTATACCGAAGCGGATATAGAGCGCGCCCTGCGCGAAAGCCTCCCGCTTGCGGGTGAGGCGATCGAAAATATAAAAAAACTGCGCCGCGCCCTGAAAAAGGACGGGGCGGGGAAGCATTTCTTCTCCCTTCTGGTGGCCTTTTCCGTTGCACCCGAGAAGGAGGCGGGCCTCCTTAAAATGAAGAAGCGTGTGTTCCCCTATGTGCCCGAGGAGCTTTCTGTGCCGCGCGCTTTTTCGGAGAAGCCGCCCGTCGTTGTCGGTATGGGACCCGCAGGGCTTTTTGCCGCGCTGATATTGGCAGAGGCAGGCCTTGCGCCGATCGTTTTGGAGCGCGGTCGTCCCGTGGAGGAGAGGCAAAGGGATGTTGAGGCCTTCTTTTCGGGCGGTGCACCGAATCCCGATTCTAATATCCAATTTGGAGAGGGCGGCGCAGGTGCTTTTTCGGACGGTAAGCTCAAATTCGGTATAAGAGACGGCGCCGTGATGAAGGTGCTGAAGAGCCTCGTTTCGGGCGGTGCACCCGAGGAGATCCTTTATAAGGAGTCTCCCCATATCGGAACGGATCTTCTCTGCGGCCCGGTGCGGCATCTGCGAGAGCGGCTTCTTTCGCTCGGCGCGCATATCCTGTACGGAGCGCGAATGTGCGATATTTTCGCAGAGGAAGGAAGGCTCACCTCGGTGGAATACGAGCAGGACGGCGCGCGCCACCGCATTGAGACCGATGCCGTATTTTTGGCGGCAGGGCACAGCGCGGCGGATGTTTTTCATCTTCTTTATAATAAAGGAATTTCTCTTGAGCCGAAGGGCTTCGGCATCGGAA
>JAZTWU010000174.1:0-10285 GCA_045636085.1 Eubacteriales bacterium | reverse complement strand
GAATTGACCGTTTGTATGTCAGAGAAATAAAATAGACTATTCATTAAATTCCAATTTGTCGAGCAGTTAGGAAAACAAGAATTTGACAAAGGAGTGTGCAGGCTTGAAAGAAGTAATTATTAGTGCTGATGGTGATAGTATTGTTTATTTAGTACCCGATGCAGTAGCGAATGATTTGAAAAAATATTGCATTTACTTTTGTGACAAGTGGATGAAAACAAGTCCTCATGCCCAAAAGTATAAAATCAGGGGTGGCTATTGCTACAATGAAGCAGATTTTATTGACTATCTGAACGAGTATGTTTTTCCAGAACAGCAGTCAGTATTTGTGAAAAATCTTGGATGGACAGACCTTGGTAGTAATCTTCCTGCCGAATATAAAGACCTTCCGTATTTTAATTTTTGATAAACAAAATCCAATTTAACAAAGGAGTGTGATTGTATGAAATGTCCTTTTTGCAATACAGAAATGCTTCACGGATACTTGAATTGTGGAACAGCAATTTGGAGTGAAAGAAAACATAAAATTAGCACAAAACCCGACAGCAAAGAGAAATATGCGTTGCATTTGGAAGTTCCTATGATGTCTCCGCATCAAATTGAAAGTGATTGCTGTCCAAAGTGTAAGAGATTGATTGTTGATACATCAGATTACGAAAACAATCTTGGTTAAACAAATTCCAATTTGTCGAGCAGTTGATAAGCAAAGGGCTGACGGTTTATTTTCCGTCAGCCCTCAAAATTTGCGTCGCGGAAGGCAAAGAAAAAGGCTTCGGAAATTGCTTTCCAAAGCCAATTTTGGTCGGAGTGACAGGACTTGAACCTGCGGCATCGTGCTCCCAAAGCACGCGCGCTACCAACTGCGCCACACCCCGAAAAATATTAAAAGAGAAAAAGAAGGTCGTCGAGACAGGACTAGATTCTCGCCTGCGGGCTCGGTCACGCTCCGGGGAAAACGATAATCAATCGTTTTCAAAGACCGTCGCGCCGCTACGCTACCTGCGGCATCGTTGGCGAAGCCACCGGTGCAGTCGCATAGTCAAAATGTGTGCAAGTAAAACTTGCTTCATTTTTCCTTGCTTGGTGCACTTCACATCGCAAAAACACCCCTCGGCTGTTTTTGCTTGCTCACCCAAAGCACGCGCGCTACCAACTGCGCCACACCCCGAAAAATCAATTTTAAGATTGTTGTACTGTTATGCTACCTGCGGCTCGTGCACCAAAGGCGCGCTACCTGCAAAATAGTATCATCAAGAACGCAATACATTATAGCAAAAATCTTGAAAAAAGTCAACACCCAACGAAGAAAAACGCCGTCTTTTCGAAAAAAGACGGCGTTTTGTTTGCAAAGAACAAATATCAATCCTCGGCGTTGACCTTCACGCCCTTGAAGAGACGCTCGTCTGCAAAGCATTGCACGGGCTTGCCGCTCTTAGTGCGCACGTTTTTCAACGTGACGGATTCGGGCAGACCGTAGGGGAAGGGCTTGCCCTTTTCAAATTCCTCATCGTAGGTGTCATAGCTGTTGAAAATGAAGGTTCCCTTGTAATCCTCGGGGGCCTTTGTATCGTCGATAAGGATGTTTTCGAGGTGAATGTTCTTGGGGAGCATACATTCGTAGCCGAAGTCGTGCAGACCCTTATTGCTACCGCAGAAGAAGGTGCCGATCTTGTTGTGAGGAAGGATCTCCCATTCCGAGTCGCGCACGGTCACGTTGCCGTTGAAGAAGGAGCCGTAGTCACCGCGAAGGAGCATAAAGAAGTTTCCGTGGAGCTTGCATCTTTCGATGCGCATTTCGCCAAATCCGATCACTTCCATCTTCACATGGCCGAATTCGCAGTCCAGCATCGTTGCGTTGTGAACGCCGCAATGCGCGTCAAATCGGGAAATTTTGCAGTCCTTAAGAAGCATATCCTTGCAGAAATTTGTTCCCATCAGGCCCCAATAGCGGCCGTCCATAATGTCGATCGTCTGCTTGAGGCCGATCAGCTTGAGTCCAATGGTTGCCGAGCCGTTCATTTCGTAAGTTCCGATGGCGTTGCGAACGCCGTTTGCCATCGTAAAATAATAGGTTCTGTGCGGCGTGAAGGTCACGTTTTCGACCGTTACATCATAGCAATCCTCGATGCAGAGAAAGCCTGCATAGGGCGAGCTGTAATGCTCCTCGGGCTCGGGCTCTCCTGTGATGAGATGCGTGATATTGCGGAAGGTAACGTGCGAGCGGTTGCATCCAAAGGCGCGGTAATGGTATCTGCGCTTCTCAAAGGTGTCGAGGTTTGCGATCGTGGTGAAGGTGCCGCCCTCGACTACGATGGGATCCTCGTCGGTGGATTTTGCCTTCGCCTCGGTCACCTCATCGAATTGCCAGGCCATCAGCGTGCCGATGTTGCCGTCCTTATCCACGGTGAAGCAATCAAAAAGCGCCGCGCCGTTGTTCTGATTGGCACCGTAGCGGATATAAACGCGCTTGTTTTCGTTCTTCACGCGCACGTAAAGGTTGCCCTCGTGCGGAATATCGATCTTATTCTGCCCACGGTCGAGTTTTTCAATCTGAACGGGGAAGTATTCGCAGTCGCTCGTCACGCGGAAAATATGAACCTTGTGGTTTTCGCAATCTCTGTCATCAATGATAAAATGTGCCTTGCCAAAATCGGTGGAGGTCTTAATGATGACAGGCAGATCCTTGCCGCTGATATAGTAGGTGGCATCGTCCTTTGCCTTCACGGGGAGACAGTGCTCGTTGGCGTATTCGTGCGCTTTTGCGATGGCCTCGATGTCGTCCGCTTTTCCGTCGCCGATCGCGCCGAAATCCTCATAGAAAACATATTTCTTCTCGTTCATAAGGAGGTATCCTTTTTAAAAGATTTCTTACGGTCATTGTAGCACGCGCGCACACTCTTGTCAAGCGTGCGCGCGTGTATTTGTGCAAACTAACCTTGATTTTTGTGGGACTGACCGAAAATCAATCCTCAGTAATAACCTTCACGCTCTGATAGAAGCGCTCGTCCTCGAAAATCTTCACAGGCCTTCCGCTCTTGGTGCGAACGTTCTTCAGCGTAACCGTTTCGGGCAGGCCGTAGGGGAAGGGCTTTTCTCCCTCGAGATCCTTGCAGTAGCAGTTAAAGAGCGGAGGAACGGCATCCTCCTCGGGGAAGCGGCTGTCGTCGATCAGAACGTCCTCAAGCAGAATATGCTTCGGCATCTCGCAGGTATAGCCGAAATCGTGCGTGCCGTTGTTCGTTGCATTGAAGAAATAGGCCTTTCCGTCTTTTCTCGGGATCGCATCCCAAACGGCGTGGCGGATGGTGACGTCGCCCTTGAAGAAGGAGCCGTAGTCACCGCGCAGAAGGAAGAATCGGCTCCCGTGGTTGGTTCCGTTTTCGTAAAGGAAGTTGCCGAAGCCGATCACCTCCATCGTAACGTGGCCGAATTCGCAATTCTGCATCGTCACGTTATGAACGCCCTGATGCGCATCAAAGCGCGAGATCTTGCAGTCCTTGAGAAGCATATCCTTGCAGAAGTTCGTTCCCATCAGACCCCAGTAGCGGCCGTCCTGAATGTCGATCGTCTGCTTGAGGCTGATCAGCTGGAGCTTAACGGCACCCTGTCCGTGCAGCTCATAGGTGCCCGTGGCATTGGTGCCGCCGTTCGGCATTATGAAGCGGTAGGTTCTGTGCGGCGTGAAGAGAATGTTCTCCAGCTTAACGTTATAGCAATCGTCGATGCAAAGGAAACCCGAATAGGGGCAGCTGTAATGCTCCTCGGGCTCGGGCTCTCCCGTGATCAAATGTGTCATATTAAGGAAATGAACGTTGGAGCGGTTGCAGGCGAAGGCGCGTTGGAAGTAGCAGCGCTTTTCCAGCGGCCAGAGATTCGCGATCGTCGTAAAGGTTCCGCCCTTCACGGTGATGGGCTCGTCCTCTGCGGACTTCGCCATTGCCTCCGTCACCTCGTCGAATTGCCAGGGCAGAAGCGTTTCGATGTTGCCGTCCTTATCCACGGTGAAATAATCCTTCAGCGCCGTTCCGTCATTGGCATTGGGGCCAAAACGGATATAAACGCGTTTTTTTTCGTTCTTGATCGTAACGAAGATTCTTCCCTCGTGCGGAACGTCCAGCTTCTTCTGACCCTTGTCTAAACGGTCAATTTGTATAGGATAGTAGTCAAAATCGGTCTTAACATAGAAAATATGTCTGGCACGATTTTCAACCTCGCGGTCATCGATAATGAAATGCGCCTTTCCGAAATCGGTGGAGGTCTTGATGGTCGCGGGGAGCGCTCTGCCGCCGATATAATAGGTGGCATCGTCCTTTGCCTTCACGGGGAGGCGGTGCTCGTTGGCGTATTCGTGTGCCTTAACGATGGCCTCAATATCGTCGGCCTTTCCGTCACCGATTGCGCCGAACTGCTCGTAAGTAACAAAATTCTTTTCCATCATTTTTATCCTTCTATATAATTTTCTTTCTCGTTTTTCACAGGCCGCCCCATCAGCGAAAGCACGCAGGCCTCCGTGCTCGCTCCCTCAAAGAGCAAGCGGTACGCCGCGTCGATAATGGGCATATCAATGCCGAGCCGCTCCTTGAGCGCAAAGGCCGTTTTTGCCGTTCGTATTCCTTCAACGACCATACCCACAGCCGCCTCGGCCTCCTCCACGCAGAAGCCCTTTCCGATAAGAAAGCCCGCGCGGTGATTTCTGGAATGAACGCTTGTGCAGGTGACGATAAGATCCCCCATTCCCGAAAGTCCCATAAAGGTCTCGTGCCTTGCGCCGCAGGCAATGCCGAGACGGATCATTTCGGATAGACCGCGCGTCATAAGCGCCGCCTTGGTGTTGTCGCCGTAACCGTGTCCGTCGCTGATGCCTGCGCATAGCGCGATCACATTCTTGAGTGCGCCGCCAAGCTCAACGCCGATCACGTCGTCGGAGGCGTAAATGCGAAAGCTTTCGGAGGTGAAGAGCCTTTGAATTCTTTGCGCCTCGCGAAGATCGCGATTGGCGATCACGTTCGTCGTCGGAAGTCCGAGAGCAACCTCCTCGGCGTGCGAGGGGCCGCTGAGGACGGAAACCCGCGCCGTCGGCAGTATCTCGGAAATCACCTCGGAGAGCCGCTTGCCGCTTTCGGGATCAAAGCCCTTGGCCGCGCAGATCACGGCTTGTCCGTCTTTTATAAAGGGAGAAAGGCGCACGGCGCTTTCTCGAATGGCCGAGGAAGGAACGGCGAGGATCAAGGCCTCGCTCTGTGCGGCGTGCCGTATATCCGAGGTGAAGGAAATGCCCGCAAGAGAAGCCTCGGGCAAATATTTTTCGTTGCGCCCCGCCTTTTCCAGAGTGCGCGCCGTTTCCTCGCTCCGTGTCCAAAGGAGAACGCTATGCCCCTTTGCCGTGAGCGAAACGGCAAGCGCCGTTCCCCAGCTGCCCGAGCCGAGCACCGTGATTTTTGCCATAGGCCCTCTCCTTCCTTTTCTTTTCTATACTATTATACTACCGACGAAAGGAAAAAGCAATCGTTTTTTCAAAAAAAACAGCGGGGAGTATCAGTGGCGGCGTCTTCTTTTTGTCCCCTTGCCGAAAATAAAAAAGGAAAGAATACAGCTTCCAAGATATGTCCCCTCGGAGAGAAGTGCAGAGGGGGAGAGCGCTCCGCCGCTGAGCAAGAGGCCAAGCAAAAGCGCCAAAAGCAAAAGGATCGTCGGGCAAAGAAGGAAGATGCGCCCCTCCGAGAGCGCTCTGCGCCCGATCAGCCCTGCGGGAATTCCCGCAAGCGCGAAGGCGAGAGGGGAGAATCTGTCGCCGTTGGATAGCGGATCCTTCGTCAGGCATAGAACCGCAGAGAAAAGCAGCATAACCGCAAGAAAGGAAAGTGCGCATATGCTCATACCGCAGAGGATTGCTCCGATGCTGTTGCTTCTTTTTCCGTTGTGCCTCGTTTTCATACCGTATCCGTCCTGCCTCACGGGCGCTTGATGGGGGCAAAAAAGAATTCGCGCATAGCCCTTGTGATAAAAGGCTATGCGCGAGCTTTTCGCAATATGACACAAAGCGGAATGAATCAGTTCTCCTCGGTCTTTGCCTCGGGAGCCTCTGCCTCTGCGGCAGTCTCGGTTTCCTTTGCCTCAACGATAGCGGCGGCAACCTCAGCCACCTTCACGTCGATGGAGCGGATCGCACCTCTGAGGAAGCGAATCTGCGTCTTCTCTCTGGTGGTCTCAAGCACGAAGGTATCACCCTTGATGGAGATGACCTTGCCGATGATACCGCCAATGGTGGTAACCTCATCGCCAACGGTGAGAGAGTTTCTCATTTCGGCATCCTTGCGCTCCTGCTTCTTCTGGGGACGAATCATAAAGAAGTAGAGGAAAACGAAGAGGAGGCCGAGCATAATGATCGTGCCCCAGGCACCGCCGCCGTTTCCGTTGCTTGTGGATTCAAGCAAAAGATTGAAATTCAGCATAGTTATAGATCCTTTCAGTTTTTTTCCATTCTATTATACACCAATTGTTTTTCATTTGCAAGAAGAACGGAAAATATTTACAACTTTTTTGTAATTTCAAATAAATTCCTTTAAAAAAAGTGCTTTTTCTGTGCGACGGGCTTGCAATCGGAGGAAAGATGTGGTAAAATACAAGAAAAGTAAAGATAAAAACGGAGGATATTTTCAATGAGAAATCCCGAACTTGTTATTATGGCGGCCGGTATGGGCTCGCGCTACGGCGGTCTCAAGCAGATCGATACGGTGGACGATGCAGGCCATATCATCATCGATTATTCGATCTACGATGCGATCCGCGCAGGCTTCAGAGATGTCACCTTCATCATCAAGAAGGAGATCGAGAAGGACTTCCGCGAGGTGATGGATAAGCACCTTGAGGGAAAGAATATCAATGTTAAATATGTATATCAGGAGCTGAATGCGCTTCCCGAGGGATTTTCCGTTCCCGAAGGAAGAAAGAAGCCGTGGGGCACGGCGCACGCGATCCTCACCTGCCTTGGCACGGTGAAGGCGCCCTTCGCCGTTATCAATGCGGACGATTATTACGGTGCAAATGCATTCACGAAGATCTATGAATTTCTGAAGAACGCAGAGGACGATGCGAAGTACCACTATGCAATGGTGGGCTACAAGATCAAGAACACCGTCACCGAGCAGGGAACGGTTTCGCGCGGCATCTGCCAGAAGGATGAAAACGATCTTCTCACCGAGATCGTGGAGCGCACGAAGATCGGCATCCGCGACGGCGAGATCTATTTCACCGAGGATGGGGTGGACACTCCCTTGGATCCCGAGGCTCTCGTTTCGATGAATCTTTGGGGCTTCACGCCTTCGTATATCGAGGAATGCTCGAAGCGCTTTGGTGCCTTCCTTTCGGAGAATCTGCCGAAGAATCCCGAAAAGTGCGAGTTCTTCCTTCCCAGCGTCGTTGCCGATCTGATCGGCGAGGGCAAGGCGGACGTTCGCGTTCTCTCCAATACCGATAAGTGGTATGGCGTTACCTATAAGGAGGATAAGGAAATGGTCGTTGAGGCCTTCCGCCGCCTGAAGGCAGAGGGCGTTTATCCCGAGCAGTTCTGATTTTCGGCAAAAACATAAAAAAGAAAAAAGCCGAGGCTGCTTTGGGATTGCTCCGAAGCAGCCTCGGGATTTTCAGAATCATTCCTCCATCATCTTTTTCGCAAGGTCAACAACGGTGTTCACAACGCCGTCGATACCGAGCGTGGAGGAATTCACGGTCAGATCGTAGTTGTCAAATTTGCCCCACTTCTGGCCCGTGTAGAAGTTATAATAGGAAGCTCTGCGCTTGTCGGTCTTGTTGATAATGTCAATCACCTGTGCGGCCTTCACGTCGGGATGGCGCTGGAGAACTCTTTCCTTGCGGTGCTCGAGATCGCCGAAAACGAAAACGCGCAGAAGATTGCTTTCATCGCGGAGCACGTAGTCGCCACAGCGGCCGATGATCACGCAGCTGCCCTCCTTTGCATAATTCTTGATAATATCCGATTGCAGGATAAAGAGCTTGTCGTTGAGCGGCATTTTGTAGCCGAAGGACATCGAGGCGCCGAAAACGTTCGAGCCCATAGCCAAGGTGTAAAGAAGACTGTTTGCCGCAGTTTCCTCGCTCTTTTTGATCACGTCCACATGCAGATCGCCCTGTGCCGCCGCGTCCTTGATGATTTCCTTATCGTAAAGAGGAATGCCGAGCGCCGCCGCAATCTTTTCTCCGATCTCGCGGCCGCCGCTGCCGTATTGGCGGGCAATGGTGATGATGAGCTTTTTAGACATAGAATTCACTCTCCTTTGCTGTTGCTTTTTTATTTATTATAGCACAAAAATCAAAAATTGTAAAGTATCTCTTGTTGATTTCTATAAGAAATACAAATTAAAATGAAAACTTTTGTTCAAAACCAACAAAGAAAGGCAAAAAAATGAAGCTTGTAACCTCGTCGCAAATATCCGAAATCGATGCGTATGCAAAAAATACGCTCGGCCTCCCGATGGAGGAGCTGATCCGCCGCGCAGGCCGTGCGGTGGCGAAGGCGGTCAGAGACCGTATTGAGGAGGGCGGCCATATCGTGATCCTCGCAGGTCGCGGCAATAACGGAGCGGACGGATATTCCGCGGCGATTGAATTGATGAAGGATTACCGTGTCACCGTTTATGATGTATTTCAAGCGGGGCAGAAGAGCGAGGCGGGGCGCTCCTTCCTTGAGGCCTTCAAGCAGGCAGGAGGCTCGGTTCTTCCTCTCACAGAGGAAGAGGAATCCCGAATGAATCTCGCGGGCGCCGCCTGTATCGTGGATGCAATTTTCGGCACGGGACTTCGCGGAGAGATCCCCGAGAATCTGCGCCGTCTCGCCAAGGAGGTCAAGGCCGCCGTCGGCGTGCAGAAGATTGCGGTGGACGTTCCTCTCGGCGTTAATGCGGACGACGGAAGTGTCACGGAGGATGCAATTTATGTGGGCGCAACCGTAGTGCTTTCCTTTGTTAAGGTCGGAATTCTCTCTTATCCGGCGCGCTCCTTTGTCGGAGACATCGTGCTCGACGATCTTGGACTGCCAACGCAGGAGATTGAGAAGGTACTCTCCTTCCCGAACCGCCTGATTGAAAAAAACTGGGTGTATCAGAATCTGCCCGCGCGCGAAAGCAATTCGCATAAGGGCACCTTTGGAAGCCTTATGGTGATCACGGGAAGCGAAACCTATCGCGGTGCGGCCGCCCTTTCTCTTGAAAGTGCGCTTCGCGGCGGCGTGGGTCTTATCCGCTACTATGGAGAGGCGGCGCTTTGCGAGGAGCTTTGTGCGCGCTTCCCCGAGGTGATTTACGAAAAAACGGCTTCAACGGAGCAAATGGATGCCGAGCAGATCCTTGCGCTCTGCAATGCCTCCGCAAAGCACCGTGCAACGCTGATCGGCTGTGGCTCCGGGCAGAGCGACGGGCTGGAGACCCTCGTGCGCGCACTGCTTGCAACGGAGGGTGGCCCCCTGATTCTGGATGCGGATGCGATCAATTCGCTCGCCTTGCACAGAGAAGAGGGCTTGCAGGCGCTGAAGGAGGCAAATCGCACCGTGATCTTAACGCCGCATCCAATGGAATTTTCGCGTCTCAGCGGTCTTTCCATCTCCGAGATACAAAAGCATCGCATCAAGAGTGCGCGCACCTTTGCCGCCGAATACGGATGCATTCTCGTGCTCAAAGGTGCAGGAACGCTCGTGACGGACGGAAGTGAGCTTTATATCAATCACACGGGCTCCTCTGCGCTTGCCAAGGCGGGAAGCGGTGATGTTCTTGCGGGCTTCCTTTCATCCCTCGCGGCCTCGGGCTGTGCGCCCGTGACGGCCGCCGCATTGGCACCGTATTTTCACGGCCGTGCCGCCGATTCGCTTGCAAAGGAATTTTCAAGCTTCGGCGTGATCCCCTCCGATCTGCCTTGCCAGATTGCAAGAGAGCTTGCTACCTTCCAAAATCAGGTCGAGGAGATTTGATCATCGATCCAAAAAAACCGCATTTTGCAAAATATTCTTTGCAAAATGCGGTTTTTTACAGCATATCAGCGATGTGGAGGATCAGATCCTTCGTCTTATCCCATCCGATGCAAGGGTCGGTGATGGATTTTCCGTAAACGGTGGTGTCGCTTTGTGCGCCGTCTTCAAGATAGCTTTCGATCATCAGCCCCTTCACGAGACTGTGCACGTCCTTGGAATAGCGGGCGCTTTGCAAAACCTCCTTGGAGATGCGCACCTGCTCAAGATATTGCTTTCCTGAGTTTGCGTGGTTGGTGTCAATGATCA
>JAZTWU010000173.1:0-2664 GCA_045636085.1 Eubacteriales bacterium | reverse complement strand
GGAGTTGTATGACAAGCTTGTCTTCCTAAGACCGCTTGGGCCTCCGACTTGTCACGGCTTCGAAAGAGCCTCGGAAAATCCCGAGAGGATCGAAAAAACGAAGCGCATCGTTGACCTCGCGGTTGCCTTCGGCACGCAGGTGGTTACGACGCATATCGGCGTGATCCCCGAGGACACGGAATGCGAAAAATACAAAACGATGCTTGCGGCGCTCCGGGACTGCGGCGCATATGCCGCAAGCCGCGGCGTTACGCTTGCGATCGAAACCGGCCCCGAGACCGCTCCGATCCTGAACCGCTTCGTTTGCGCGGCAGGGGATGGCGTTGGCGTCAATCTCGATCCTGCCAACTTCGTGATGGTGACGGGGCAGGATCCCGCCGAGGCGGTGCGCCTGATCGGAAAGAAGATCGTTCACACCCACTTGAAGGATGGCAAAATGCTCAAAAAATCCGATCCGCTTGAAATTTACAACCATTTCGCCGAGGGCGGCATTGAGGCGCTCAACGTTGCCGATTACTTTATCGAAACGCCCGTTGGCGAAGGCGACGTGGACTTCTGCGCTTATATCGGTGCGCTGAAGGAGATCGGCTATGACGGCTTCCTCACCATCGAGCGCGAGACGGGAGCAGATCCCTCGGCCGACATTGCGAAGGCGGCAAGCTACGCAAAGGAAAATTTCGCACTCTGACATAAAAAAATCCCTGCGACCATTTTTGTCGCAGGGATTTTTTTGCAAAATCTCTTCTTATTTCAGATAGAAGACCTCTTCCAGATGCGGCTGGGCGCCCGTTTCGGGATCCAGCGGCATATCCATAACGTCCTTCATATATTCATTCCATTTATCAACGATGGGGCTTTCGGCCTGCACGCGCGTGGCGTATTCGATGCCCTTCTCGCACTCATAGTATCCAAAAAGCTCGTTTCCCACATTCCAGATCGAATAATTCGAAATTCCCGCATCCTTCAGAAGTGCGGAAAGCTCGGGCCAGATCGCATCGTGGCGGCGGATATATTCCTCTTTTTTTCCTTCCAACAAAATAGCCTTCCAAGCGTAACGCTCCATTTCAAATCTCCTTTTCATTCATTGTTTTGAATATTTTTGTTTACATTTTGCTTTGTTTTTCCTCGAAGTGCAGAAGGCGCATATCGCCCTTCTCCATCCAAATATCGACGAAGCGATCGTTCACCGTTACGCTCTCGCCCGTTAAAAAATCGGTGGCAAGCAGGTCGCGCTCGGGAAGGCAAATGCGGCGATAGCCGCTTTCCTTGGCGCGCAGGCCGATATATTCGCCGCCTGCAAAAACCACGTCTCCCGTGCGATTATAAAGATGAACACCCGACAGAAGCGCGATATGGCGCAAAAGCTCAGCGGGGACGGCAAGCGGAAGCGAGAGCACCGTATGGTAGTCCGCATTTTTCTTCCAGAGCACGGCGGCACTATCGTCCTCAAAGCGAGAAAGCACATAGCCCTCCTCGCGGCGAAGCGCGGGGATCGGAATCGTGTTTTCGGGATAAAGAATGCCATCGAAGGTGGCTTTTTTCTCCCATATCGGCGCCTTAGGATCCAAGGAAAACTCGCAGAGCGCTTCGGAATGCGCTCCGCTATAACCGAGAAAGAGGAGGGTTTTGCCGTCTCTTTTCAGCTTTTCTCGGATGGCGGAAAGCTCCTTTTCCGAGGGATCCACGGCGGCGAGGAAGATGATCAGGCGGTATTTTTCTGCCGGGAAGGCGGGATCGGCAATATCCGAAAGAAGATAATTATCATACGGAAAGCCTGCGCGGTCCAGATTGTTCATCAGCTCCCAAGTGGCACGGGGCACGGCGCGGTCGTCCAGCGAGGTATATTTATGCCCGTGCTCATCCACAACGAAGGCAACCTCCGTTGGAAAAAGATCTCTTTTCTGCGCGGCAAGCAGGGGCGCGCTTCTTTCGATGATCCTTTGCATTTCGGGATCGGCAAACCAACCGCCAAACATATCAAACCACCAGATTCCGACGAAATTCGTTGCGATCCGCGCAAGCGCCTGCGTGAGCACGGCAACGCTCTCCCCGACGGTGGCAGGGCCGCGCCATACGGGGCTATCGTAATAATCGTTATCGGGCATCGCGTGGGCAAGATTTTTTCCCATACCCGTGGTGAGCGAGGTGCGGATATCCCCCTCGCACATCCATAGCTTTCCGTGCAGCTTGGCGCTCTCCACCGCAGAGGAAAACTGCCAATGCGCGCCGCAATTCGTCGTTGAAAGAAAATCAATATGGGGCGAGGCGAGCACCTTACCGAGTGCGTGCAGGCCCTTGAAGTTCTGCGGCATTGCGAAAACATAGCCGTAAAACGCGCCCGTGAGCTTTTTTCCGCCCGTGTATTCCTTCACCTCGCGGCAGAAATAGGTAATCGCATCGGCCACACTCTCGTTATGATAATCGTAATAATCCAGAACCGAGCGCTCCGCGATCGGATCGCGCAGGTAGCCGCTTTGGCAATAGCGGCGCTCCACGGGATGCGGAAAGGCAATGCTCTCGATCGCGCCATACTCCACGCCGTGCGCCCGAGAGATCTCGGGGAGGCTTCCGTAGCGCGCGAGGAGAAATCTTCGATAGGCGCGGAGGTTGACCTCGCTATAATCGTAAAACTGCGGATTATAGCGGCATTGATACGCCCATTCC
>JAZTWU010000172.1:0-2534 GCA_045636085.1 Eubacteriales bacterium | reverse complement strand
CTTGCAATTTCATAATGATTTACCTTCCTTTACTTTATCCAACATATCCCATACGCCAAGCATATACATAATGCCAAGTGCACGGTCGTATAAGCCGTAACCAGGGCGCACTTTCCCAGGTCCTTCGTCCCAAAGGTGCCTACCATGGTCGGGACGAATGTATCCGTTGAACCCACAATCGTGGTATGCTTTGAGGATATTTAAGATACCCGTATCGCCGTCGCAATCGCGATGGCTTGCCTCGGAGAAGTCTCCGTTTTCGAAGTGCTTCACGTTTCTGATGTGCGCGAAAGCAATTCTGTCGCAATGCTTGCGAACGATGTCGGCCACGTTGTTTTCGGGGTTGGCGCCAAGGCTTCCCGAGCAGAGCGTCAAGCAGTTATGCTCATCGTCCACCATCTTCAGGAAGCGGTCGATGCTCGCCTCGTCCACGAGAAGGCGGGGAAGTCCGAAGATATCCCACGGCGGATCGTCCATATGGATCGCCATCTTGATGTTGCACTCGCGGCAGGTCGGCATAATGGCCTCAAGAAAATACTTGAGGTTAGCCCAGAGCTTTTCGTGATCCACGCCCTCGTAGGCCTTGAAAAGCTGGTCAAGCTTGGCCATTCTCTCGGGCTCCCAGCCGGGGAAGGACATATTGTATTTTTCCGTGAAATCCAGAATGTACTTTGCCATTGCATTGTAATCGTCCTGGATCATATTCTTCTCGTAGAAGAGTGCGGTCGATCCGTCTCCAACGGGGTGGAAGAGGTTGCTTCTCGTCCAGTCGAAGATGGGCATAAAGTTATAGCAGATCACCTTCACGCCGAATTTGGAAAGATTGCGAATGCACTGCTTGTAGTTTTCGATATACTTGTCGCGCGTGGGAAGGCCGATCTTGATATCGTCGTGCACGTTGACGGACTCAACAACATCCATATTGAAGCCGTAAGCATCCAGCTGCTTTTTCACCTCGGCGATCTCCTCGATCTCCCAGATTTCGCCGGGCATCTTGTGGTGCAAGGCCCAAACGATTCCGGTCACGCCGGGGATCTGCTTGATATCGGAGAGGCTGATCTTATCGTTGCCCTCGCCGTACCAGCGAAACGTCATTTGCATTGGCATAGGATTCCTCCTGAAATTTTATTCTACCCTTATTTTATCATACTTGTTTCTTAAAAGCAAGCCCATTCGAGGCAAAAAAATGCGTTTTTTCGGCTTTTTGAAAAAAACGGTTGAAAATGCGGGCGCGCTGTGCTACAATAGAGGCATCTAAAAAATGCGAGGATTGCTTATGAAGAAAACTTCGATCATATTCACAGGTGATATCGGCTTCGACCGATATATGGATAAAAAGTGGGAGGATGAGGCGCTTCTCTCTCCCTCGATTCTGGAATTTTTTCATAGCGCGGAGCACGTGGTTGCCAATGTGGAGGGCGCGCTGACGAATGCGGAGGATGACGGAAGCAAGGGCATCTTTTTCCATACGATGAATCCCGAGGCGACGGCCGTTTTCAAGAAGATGCATACGGATATTTATTGCATCGCCAATAACCACACGATGGATGCCGGCAAGGCAGGCATTGAGAGCACGCTCGCCATCGCCGCAGAGCAGGGGTGCAAGACCGTCGGCGCAGGCCGCGAGATCAACGAGGCGTCTAAGCCCGTGTATCTTGAAGAGGCGGGTGGTATCGGCATCATCGCCGTTGGCTACCGTCCGGACTGTATCGGTGCAGCAGAGGGGAAGGCAGGCGTTTTCCCTTGGGACGATATGGAGCGCATCGAGGCGCGCATCAAAGAGATCAAGGCGAAGTGTCGCTGGTGCATCGTGATCTCGCACGGCGGTGAGGAATTTGCCGCACTTCCGAATCCTTACACGAGAGATCGCTATCTGAAGTATATCGAGATGGGCGCGGACATCGTGGTTGGTCATCATCCCCACGTTCCGGAAAACTATGAGCTTTTAGACGGCGGTAAGAAGGCTGTTTTCTATTCGCTCGGTAACTTTATTTTTGATACGGATTACCAGCGCGCGCACGCATTCACCGATATCGGCATTCTTCTGAAGCTGATTCTTGACGAGGAGAAGTTCTCCTTTGAGGCAATCGGTGCAGGGCTCACGCGCGGCGTGCAGAGATTGGATGTAGCGCCCTTGCCCGGCGTTTTTGCCGATGTTTCGGCAGAGGAATACGATAAGCTCATCCCCCTTGCCGCCAAGGCCTTCGTTCTGGAGGAGAGCCGCCGCAGGATCTTTATGAATCCTGCAAAATATAAAAATGCCGACGAGAAAACCTGGGATGAATATTTCTCGGGCGATATCGGCGGCGCATATATCAAGGGCGACCATATGGATTTCGGCATCCTTCGTCCCCTCGCGGATCTCGCAGAGGAGGGGGCTTGGAAGGATAGCTCTCTTGAAGGCGTGAAGGAGCATATTCTTTCGCTCCTTTGATGGATCGGAATAAAAGAAAGCAACCCAAAAAACGACGAATTTGCAAGCAAAGGATTGGAAAAACACTCGTTTTTTTTAAAATAAGACAAAAAAAAATTTT
>JAZTWU010000171.1:0-6685 GCA_045636085.1 Eubacteriales bacterium | reverse complement strand
TTCCCAGCTCCTTCGTTCGGATATAAGCGGCCTCACCGGCCTCGACCAGAGCACCGCGCATAGCGGCGTTTTCAAGCGCGCGAACGCCCTCAATAGTGCTTCCGCCGGGACTGCACACGGCGTCCTTCAGAGCATCGGGATGACCCATACCCTCGAGAAGCATTTTGCCTGCGCCAAGCATCGTTTGCGCGGCAAAGGCTAGCGCATCGGCATAGGAAAGGCCGCAGAGCACGCCGCCCTCGGCAAGTCCCTGCGCAAACATATAAGCGAAGGCGGGGCCACAGCCCGAAACGGCGGATGCCGCGTCGATCTTATCCTCCGCGATCGGCGAAAGCTTTCCTGCGGGAGCAAGCGCATTCTTAAAGAGCGCAACCTCAGCCTCGGCGCAAAGCGCATTCGGCGCATAGAGGATCATTCCCTCGCCGACGGCGGCGGGGGTATTCGGCATAATGCGGATGATCTTCGTTTTTTCACCGAAGAGCGAAGCGAGCCTTGCAAGGCTGACACCCGCGCACATGCTCACGAGCAAAACACCGGCATTTTTTTCAATCGAGGGGCGAAGCTCCTCGGCAAGGGCGGCAAGCCCCTGCGGCTTGCATCCGATCAAAACCATATCGCAGGACTTGACAAGGTCCGCCGTTTCCAATGCGGTGCCCCCCAGACGGGCGGCCAAGGTCTCGGCCTTTGCGCTATCCTTGTCGCAAAGATAAAGTGCGCACTCCGTTTTGGCAACCGCAGAGGCAAGAGCGCCTCCCATATTGCCGCATCCTATACATCCAATCTTTTTCATTTTCATTATTTTGCAAACAAATGCTTGCATTCTCCTTTATTTTCGGATATGGCCTTCCCCGATGATGATATATTTATACGAGGTGAGCTCTGCAAGTCCCATCGGGCCTCTGGCGTGCATCTTCTGCGTGGAAATGCCCATCTCACAGCCGAGGCCGAATTCTCCGCCGTCCGTGAATCGGGTGGAAGCATTCACATATACGGCGGCGCTATCCACGGCAAGCGTGAAGGCGGCCTGTGCCGCTTCGTTTTCGGAAATGATAGCCTCGCTATGTCCTGTGGAATGCGCGGCGATATGCGCGATCGCACCTTCGAGATCCTCCACGACGGCAACGGCAAGCTTATAATCGAGAAACTCGGTATCAAAATCCAAATCGCCGGCGGGCACGCCCTCGATCACCGACGCGGCGGCGCTATCCAAGCGAAGCTCGACGGGCGCCTTGCCCTCTGCGATGCGGCGCGTGACGAGACTTTCGCGGATCATCGGAAGAATCTCCTCTGCGCGATCCTTATGCACGAGGCAGACCTCTGCGGCATTGCAAACCGAGGGGCGGGAGGTTTTTGCATTTTCAAGAATGGAGATCGCGCGCGCGGCATCCGCATCCTTATCAATATAGATATGGCAGATGCCCGTTCCCGTTTCGATGCAGGGAACCTTGGCGTTTTCCACGCAGGCACGGATCAATCCCGCACCGCCGCGCGGAATGAGAAGGTCAACCTGACCGACGGCGGTCATCAGCGCGGTTGCGCTATCACGGCTCGTATCCTCAATCAAGGTCACGGCATCGATCGGAAGAGAAACCGAGGCAACGCCGGCACGAAGCGCCGCGGCCACAGCACGGTTGGTGCGGATCGCCTCCTTACCGCCGCGCAGAATGCAGACGTTTCCCGTTTTCACGGAAAGCGCCGCCGCATCGGAGGTGACGTTCGGGCGGCTCTCATAGATCATTGCAAGCACGCCGATCGGCACGGAGATCTTGCGGATCAGAAGCCCATCCTCGCGGCGATGCTCATCCAGAACGCGACCGAGCGGCTCGGGGAGAGAGGCAACCTTGCGCACGGCATCCGCCATCGAAAGAATGCGCGCCTCTGTGAGACGAAGACGGTCAATCATCACCTCGGAGATGCGCTCCCTTGCATCGGCAATATCCTCTGCGTTCGCGGCAAGAATTTCGGGGATCGCTCCCTCTAAGGCGCTTGCCATCGCCAAAAGCGCGGCGTTTCTCTGCTGCTCGGTCGCCGCCATCATTTGCGGCTTTGCCCGAACGGCGCCAAGGATCTGCTCAGCGGTCGTCATCCTTTTTTCCTCCCGAGAAAGCGCGTGCCGACGGGCGCACCGTCCACGCAGTCATAAAGCAGTGCGGGGCGATCGCCGCGGATGATCATCATATCAATTCCTTTTTCCGTGCACATCGTGGCGGCGCGGAGCTTCGTTTGCATTCCGCCCGTGCCGAGTGCACTTCCCGCACCGCCGCCGAGGGCGCGGATCTCGTCCGTCATTTCCTCAACGACGGGAATCAATTTTGCATTCGGATCCTTATGGGGATCGGCGGTATAGAGGCCTTCAATATCCGAAAGAAGGATCAGAAGGTCGGCATCTGCCTCCAGCGCAACGATGGCGGCAAGGGTATCGTTATCACCAACGGCAATCTCCGCGGTGGAAACCGTATCGTTTTCATTGATGATGGGAAGCACGCGAAGCTCCAGAAGGCGGCGAAGCGTATTGGAGAAATTCTTGTTTCTCTCCTCGTTTTCAATATCGTCACCCGTCAAAAGAATCTGGCCGATGTTATGGCCGTATTCCGAAAACTGCCTGTCATAAACATACATCAGCTCGCATTGACCGACAGCGGCCGCGGCCTGCTTTGTCGGCATATCCTTCGGGCGCTCCGAAAGGCCGAGCTTTCCGACGCCCATACCGATGGCGCCGGAGGTTACAAGGATCACCTCGTGGCCTGCATTTTTGAGGTCGCTCATCACCTTGCAGAGCTCCTCCATATGGCGGATATTCAAATTTCCCGTTTTATGCGTGAGGGTGGAGGTTCCCACCTTAATGACAATACGCATCTTCATTTCCTCCAAAATGGAAATAATTATTTGCAAATATTATTCCTTCGCGGAATCGGCGGATTCTCCGCCCTTCAAAATACGGTCGATCGACTTGCCTTCCTTTTTCATCTGGCGCATCTCGGCAACAGCGGCGAAGAGAACGTCGCCCGAGGAATTCAGCGCAGTTTCAACGGAATCCTGCACAACGCCGATGATAAAGCCGACACCAACCATCTGCATCGCCACGTTCGCATCCACGCCAAGGAGCGAGCAGGCCATCGGAATCAGAAGAAGCGATCCGCCCGCAACACCCGATGCGCCGCAAGCGGCCAGCGTTGCGAGGAAGGAAAGGAGAAGCGCCGTGAAGAAGGGCACGGGCGTTGTGAGCGAGGAGAAGGCGGCCGAGAGCGACATCACGGCGATGGTGATGGCCGCGCCGTCCATATTGATGGTTGCGCCAAGGGGAATGGAGACGGAATACATATTCTTATCGAGGCCGAGCTTATCGCAAAGGCGCATATTCACGGGGATATTAGCGGCTGAGGAGCGAGTGAAAAACGCCGTCAATCCGCTTTCCTTAAGACAACGGAAGACGAGGGGGTATGCATTGGCGCCGATCATCACGGAGGCGATGATGGGATTGATCACGAGGGAAACGACAAGCATACAGCCGACAATCACGGCAAGGAGCGCGCCATAGTTCACAAAAATATCCAGGCCGTTTTCCGCAACGGTGGTGAATACAAGGCCGAGAATACCGAAGGGCGCAAGCGAGATAACCCAGCGGATGCAGGTGGAAACGGCGTTCGAAAGATCACCGATGACCTCCTTCGTTTTATCCGAGGCGGCGCGAAGCGCAATACCGAAGAGGATCGCCCAGAAGAGAATGCCGAGATAATTTCCGCCGATAATAGCGGAGATGGGGTTCTGCACAAGGTTATTCAGGAGCGAGAGAAGCACCTCGCTGATGCTCTCGGGCGCGGATTGATCCACCATCGGAACATCAAGCACTACCTTCACCTTGAAGATAAAGGATGCGCAAACAGCGAGGATCGAAGCCGTCAGCGTGGTTCCGAGATAAAGCGCAATCACCGTTCCGAACTTCTTATCCAGCGTGTTCTTCGCCGTGGTGATCGAGCTGATGATCAGAATGAATACGAGCAGGGGCGCGAGCGCCTTCAGCGCGCCGACAAAGATCGTTCCGAGAATGCCGACGACCATATTTTCGCTCGGGATCTCGCAAAGATTTGCGACGAGGCCGAGGATCGCACCGAGAACGATGCCGCACAGAATGCGGAGCATCAGATTGATGCTATTCCATTTTTCAAAAATCTTTTTCATTTTTTCTTCCCTTTAAAAATATTTTTACCCGTATATTTTACCACGCTCCCGCAATTTTGTCAAGCATAGAAGAAGCAAAGAAATATTTTTTGCCCCGCAACCCTTGCAAATGTCGCACGCCTGTGCTAAAATGAGAGTATCAAACGATAAAACGGAGGCCTTTATGACAATCGGACAACAGATCCTTCGGGATGCTTACGAGAAAAATCCAAGCCGCAACCATCCGCGCATTCTGATGCGCCCCTCGGATTTTGCGCGCATCAAGGAAAACGAGAGCGATCCCGTGATCGCTCTGGCGCTTACAAAGCTGAAGGAGGGGTGCGAAAAGCTCCTTCCCGAGGAATGCACGAAATTCGCCATTCCCGACGGCGTTCGTCTGCTGGCGGCATCCCGCAAGGTGCTCGGAAGGGTTCGCTCTCTGGCTCTTGCCTATAAGCTCTTTGGCGAAGAAGCCTATGCGGAGCGCGCCTACCGCGAAATGGAGGCCGCCGCACTTTGGGAAAACTGGAATCCCCGCCATTATCTGGATACGGCAGAGCTCTGCGCCGCGCTTGCCATTGGCTACGACTGGCTCTACGATTATCTGACCGAAGAGCGCCGCGCGCTTCTTCGCGAGGCGCTCTATAACAAGGGCGTTATGACCGTTCTTGACGACTACCGCGACAACGAGCGCGCCCGCTCCTACCGCTGGTATCAGGATAAGCCCGGCGATAACTGGAAGATGGTTTGCAACGGCGGTCTGACGATGGCGGTGCTTGCTTGCTTTGAGGACTTCCCTACCGAGATCTCGGAGGAGGTTCTCGGCTGTGCATTCGAGGATACGAAGGAGGCCGTGCGCACCTTCTATTCTCCCGTGGACGGTGACTATTCCGAGGGCCCGACCTACTGGAGCTATGCAACAACCTATCTTTCTTATTATTCCAAGACTCTCGTTGCCGCCTGCGGCACGGACTACGGCCTGACCGATTGGGAGGGACTTCGCAAATCCGCGATCTGGCTTCTCAATATGGCTTCCAACGATCAGCAGGGCTTCAACTTCGGAGACGCCTGGCCCTCCACCGTTTGCACCGATCTTTTCTTCTGGATCACCGAGCTTTTCGGAGATGATGAGATCGCCACCGTGCGCAAAAGAGATCTGCTGGCAAGGCCCGAAGCGGTTGGCGCCACCACGCTCTTCTACTATATTCCGGGCGTTGCCGAAAAGGAGATCGCGCTTCCCACGAGCTTCGCCATCCTTGGCAAGGATAACGCATCCTTCCGCACGGGCTGGGACAAGGAGGATCTTTTTGCCGCCATTCACTTCGGCAAAAACAATGCCTACCACGGCCATCTCGATATGGGAACCTTTATTCTCAATGTCGGAAGCACGCGCTTTTTCCACGATTTCCCGCCGGATAACTACAATCTCAGCCCCTATACCGGCACCTATCGCTACCGCGCGGAGGGACACAGCACCCTCGTGATCAATCCGTCAAAGGAAAACGACCAGCTCCGCTCTGCCAAGGCAACGCTCGGCCGCGTGCAGACCGAGACAGGGAAGGATCGCTTCGCGATCGCGGATATGTCCGCCGCCTTCCCCGAAAAGGAGGTTCTTCGCGGACTGATGCTCACCGCCGACGGCCGCGCCGTGATCGTGCAGGACGAGATCTGCGCCCTGCCCGAGGATCGCATCGTTTGGGCGGCACAATCCAAGGCCGAGATCGCGCTTTCCGAGGATAAGAAAAGCGCCGTTCTCACGCTGGACGGAAAGCGGCTCTATGCCGCCATCCTTTCCGAGGGGCTCACATTCGATGCCCGCGACTGCGCGCCGACCGAGCTTTCCCCCGAGGTGAAGCCCGCAAGAGACGAAAGTGCAGGCATTCTGAAGCCACAGGCCGTGAACGAGGGATACAAGAAGCTCGTGATCGATGCTTGCGGAAAGGGGGCTTATACGATCGCCGTTGCCTTCCTTCCTCTTAAAGACGGAGAAACGGCGCCCGAGAGTCTTCCCAAGCTCAAAAAACTCGCCGTTTGGTGATTTTTGAAAACAACATTTTACATATTAAGCAATGCGCGAGCCGTTTTCCTTCGACTCGCGCATTTTTTCTTCTCTGATTTTTCTGCAAAAAAACTTTTTTCAACCGCTTTGCCTGATGCAAAAGCAAGAAGAAAGCAACGGAAAGAAAGTGCGGTCGGCGCGGGAGCGCCGTTTCTCGCTTTTCCTCTTTTTTTCGCATCCCAATCCCCATCCGAGAGCAAATCCCTTTTATTCTGCTTTATTTTTGAAAAAGGGCTTGACAAACGCAAAAAGAATTGATATAATACTATGGCAGACTAAAAAACACCGGTCTGCGATGGAGAAGTACTCAAGTGGTGAAGAGGCGCCCCTGCTAAGGGTGTAGGTCGGGCAACCGGCGCGAAGGTTCAAATCCTTTCTTCTCCGCCAAACATAAACCGCAATTCCGATACAAAGGGATTGCGGTTTTTGTTTTTTTATGGTATAATGATGATATAATAAATGCAGGAG
>JAZTWU010000170.1:0-6277 GCA_045636085.1 Eubacteriales bacterium | reverse complement strand
CAGCCCGAGGGACCGAGGATGGAAACGAATTCGCTCTTGCGGAAGCAAAGGCTCACGTCACGCAAGGCCTCCACCCGCTCCGATGCTGTCACATACACTTTACGAATGTTTTTTAATTTCAGCATTTTCTTTTCCTTTTAAAACAATATTTCTATAATGATTATAAAGGAAAAATATAGATTTTTTGCGTGAAACTTGCGAACTTTTTATAAACCTTTTTGAATTATATTCAAAAAAGCACGCCCCGTTTTTCGGCGCGCAGGATGCGGGGGCGCGTTTTGAAAAAATGTCTCTCTTTTATGCACTTTGCCACTTTCGGGCAGGCAGCTTTTTTCCTGTTTTTCTCTCCCCCACCGATAAAAAATCAGGGGCAAGAAAAAAAGCCAAGAAAGCGAAATTTCGGCTTTCTCTTTGATTTTCAAGGCGGAAACGAAGCCGCTATCCCGCCCTTTTTCTCCCCCGCCCCTCGGCGGGGATGCGCCTATGCGCAAAATCCCCCTCTTTTCACAAAAGGAGCAAAGCCAACAAAAAGACGAGATTTTTTGTTCAAAACGCCAAAAACACAAGATATAGGAGAATAGTATTGACTTTCCACAAGATATGGTGTATAATAGAGACACGCAAAAAACCGAAGCAAAGCACGCAGGTCGGCGGCGCGGCAGGGATTTTTCCATAAAAAATCTGCGCGGCGAGGCCTGTCTACATAACGAAAAAAGAAGCGGTGAAAGAGAGAACTTTCGCCCTTTTTTCGCCTAATGCGAATGCTTTGCCGCGCAAATATTAATTTTAAGGAAGACAAGAAAATGAAACTGATTAAGAGAAACGGCTCCGAAGCTATTTTCACCCGCTCCAAGATCGCCGCCGCTATCCACAAGGCAAACGATGCCGTGGAGGAATACGATCAGATCACCGATTCGGACATTGAAGAGATCGCCCTCACCGTTGAGAATCAATGTGCAAGACTCCGCCGCTCCGTCAGCGTGGAGGAGGTGCAGGACCTTGTTGAAACCCAGCTTATGATCAAGGGCGCTTATGTTCTTGCCAAGACCTATATTACCTACCGTTATAAGCGCGCACTCGTGCGCCGCGCTAACACGACGGACGAGAAGATCCTCTCGCTCATCGAGTGCAACAACGAGGAGGTCAAGCAGGAAAACGCAAATAAGAACCCCACCGTTAACTCCGTGCAAAGAGACTATATGGCAGGCGAGGTATCGAAGGATATCACGCGCCGTCTCCTTCTTCCCGAGGACGTTGTGAAGGCGCACGAGGAGGGTCTCATCCATTTCCACGACAGCGATTATTTTGCACAGCATATGCATAACTGCGACCTCGTGAACCTTGAGGATATGCTCCAGAACGGCACCGTGATCAGCGGCACGATGATCGAGAAGCCCCATAGCTTCTCCACCGCCTGCAACATTGCAACGCAGATCATCGCGCAGGTGGCCTCCAACCAGTACGGCGGCCAGTCCATCAGCCTGACGCATCTTGCCCCCTTCGTTCAGATCAGCCGCGAGAAGATCGCCGCGCAGGTCAAGGAGGAATTCGGCCGTGCCGGCGTAACGGACGAGGCGCTGATCGCCACCATCACCGAGGAGAGACTGCGCGATGAGGTGCGCAAGGGCGTGCAGTGCATCCAGTATCAGGTTGTGACGCTTCTGACCACCAACGGACAGGCTCCCTTCATCACCGTGTTTATGTACCTTGGCGAAGCAAAGAGCGAGCAGGAAAAGGCCGACCTCGCTATGATCATCGAGGAAACGCTGAAGCAGCGCTACCGCGGCGTGAAAAACGAAGCGGGCGTTTGGATCACTCCCGCCTTCCCCAAGCTCATCTACGTGCTTGAGGAGCAGAACATCACCCCCGATTCCAAGTACTACTACCTCACCGAGCTTGCCGCAAAGTGCACGGCGAAGCGTATGGTGCCCGACTATATTTCCGAGAAGATTATGCTCCAGAGCAAGATCGACAAGAACGGAGACGGTCATTGCTACACCTGTATGGGATGCCGCTCCTTCCTGACGCCCTTTATCGACGAGGACGGAAAGCCGAAGTATTACGGCCGCTTCAATCAGGGCGTTGTCACCGTCAACCTCGTGGATATCGGACTTTCCGCAGAGGGCGATATGGAGAAATTCTGGGAGATCTTCGAGGAGAGAATGGAGATCTGCCACAGGGCTCTGCAGTGCCGCCACGAGCGCCTGAGCGGAACGCTTTCGGATGCCGCTCCCATCCTCTGGCAGTACGGCGCGCTCACCCGTCTGCAGAAGGGCGAGACGATCGATAAGTATCTGCACGGCGGATATTCCACCCTTTCTCTCGGCTATGCGGGTCTTTGGGAATGCGTTTTCGCAATGAACGGCAAGAAGCTCACCGAGCCCGAGGGCGAGGCACTCGGCCTTGAGATTATGAAGAAGCTCAACGAATACACCGCGAAGTGGAAGAAGGCCGAGAATATCGACTATTCGCTTTACGGAACACCCCTGGAATCCACCACCTATAAGTTTGCAAAGTGCTTGCAGAAGCGCTTCGGCATCGTTGCCGGCGTGACCGACCGCAACTATATCACCAACTCTTATCACGTGCACGTAACCGAGCCGATCGATGCCTTCGATAAGCTGACGCTGGAGGCGAAATTCCAGGCTCTCTCCCCCGGAGGCGCGATCTCCTATGTGGAGGTGCCCGATATGCAGAACAATATCGAGGCGGTTCTCGGCGTGATGCAGTTCATCTACGATAACATTATGTATGCCGAGCTGAATACCAAGAGCGACTATTGTCAGGTTTGCGGCTATGACGGAGAGATCGCCATCTGCGAGGATGAGGACGGTAAGCTCGTTTGGGAATGCCCGAACTGCCACAACCGCGATCAGGCGAAGATGAACGTTGCAAGAAGAACCTGCGGCTATATCGGAACGCAGTATTGGAATCAGGGCAGAACCTCCGAGATCAAGGACAGAGTTTTGCATCTGTAATTTAAAAATATGATCAAGATAGGAAACCTGACGCTGAGACACGGCCTTTTTCTCGGGCCGATGGCGGGCTATACCGACTACGGTATGCGCGAGATCTCCAAGCGCTTCGGTGCGGAATATCTGGTGACGGAAATGGTCAGCGCCAAGGCGGTGCTTCATAACGATAAGAAAACGGCCGCCTTGGCCTTCATTCCCGAAAGCCAAAGCCCCTGCGCCATTCAGATCTTCGGCAGTGATCCTGCCGTGATGGCAGAGGCCGCATCGCGGCTCTCGGCGGGCGTCGGTGGCGGATGCGCCCCTGCGGCAATGGACATCAATATGGGATGTCCCGTGCCAAAGGTTTTCGGAAACGGCGAGGGGAGTGCCTTAATGGCAAGCCCCTCTCTTATTTTTGAGATCGTTTCGGCCGTAAGGCGCGCCGTTTCGATCCCCGTCACCGTCAAGCTCCGCGCGGGCATTGATGAAAAAAGCATCAATGCGCCCGAATGCGCGCGTGCGGCCGAGGCCGCAGGCGCCGCGCTGATTGCCGTGCACGGAAGAACGAGAAAGCAAATGTATATGGGTCTTGCGGACCGCTCCGTCATCCGCGCGGTGAAGGAAAGCGTTTCGCTTCCCGTGATCGCCAACGGCGATATTTACAGCGCAGAGGATGCGCTCTCTATGCTGAAGGAAACGGGGGCAGACGGCGTGATGGTTGCAAGAGGTGCCGTCGGCAATCCCTTTATCTTCCGCGAGATCGCTGCCGCCTTAGAGGGCAAGCCCTGCCCGCCGCCCACCGCCGCCGAGCGCGTGGAGGCCGCCCTGCTCCAGCTCTCCCTCTCCATTGAAAACAAGGGCGAGGCGCTCGCCGTTGTGGAGGGGCGCAAGCAGATCGCAGGCTACTTAAAGGGGCAAAGAGGTGCCGCCGCCCTGCGCGGAAAAATCCATACGGCCACCACCTTTGCCGAAATGCGCGAGGCACTCACCGAGGCGCTTTCCCTCTCCGAGGGGGAATATTAAAAAAACGAACGCAGAGCCTGCTCTGTTCCCGAAAGGGAGCGGTGCCGAGTCTGCGTTCGTTTTTTTAGCTTATGCGCAAAAACTGCGATGGCGAGATGCCCGTCACGCCCTTGAAGGTGCGCGAAAAATAATGAAGCGAGGAAAAGCCGAGGGCGGCGGCGATCTCGGAAAAATTCATTCTTCCCTCCAGCATCAGCCGCTTGGCGCGCTCGATCTTCAGGCGCGTGAAATAATGGTTCACGCCGCCCTTTTCGCGAAAAAGCGCCTTCAGCTTTGAAAGGCAGATTTCCGAAAGCCGCGCGATCTCCTCCAGGGAAAGCGGCTCCTCAATATGCTCGGAAAGCACGCGGCAAACGCGATAAAATTCGTTTTTTTCCGTCCGATGCGCCCCGTTTTCCTCCGCATAGCGGTGATAAAGGCCGAGCAAAAAAAGCTCCAGCCGCTTTTTGAAGCTCTCAACCATATAGAGATCCGCCTCTGCAGAAAGCACCATTCCCGCAGGGATCGCCCCCTTCGGCTTTTTTTCGAAGCAACGAAGCCCTAAAGAAAAAACGGAGGCAAGCTCCGCCCTCTCCTCCGCATTCAAAAGAATCGGGCGGTTATAAAGCGCAGAAAGCATCTCGGAGGAGGAGGAAAAGCTGATGATCCAGCCCTCGCTCTCGGAGGGCTCCTTTTTCTTATGAAAGCTCCCGGGCGCAATCAGAACAAGATCTCCCTCGCGGCGCAGGCGCTCCTCGCCGTCCCGAACCGAAAGCAAAGCGCCCTTTGCAATATAGGAAAGCTCGGGAAAATCGTGCGCCTCGCCAATGCCCCCGTTTTTCATATAATCCGCTTTAAGAACCGTGCAGATCGCATCCACGCGCATCGCGTTGGGAAGCGCCGTCATTTCATAGAGCACAAAAAATCCTCCATTTCGAAAAAAATAAACCGATTGTGCAAGTATTCATCCCTTTTATCTAAATACAAGCCGCCTTTTATGTGCTAAAATGGATATATCAGTATACCACGGCAAGCGAATGCTTGTCAAGAAGAAAGGGGCTTTTTATGGATTTTTTAAGAATCGGCCTGATCGGCTGCGGTAAAATGATGGGTGCGCACGTGCAGGGCGTGCAGAACGTGGATAATGTGGAGATCGTGGCGGTCTGCGATATCAAGCGAGAAAACGCCGAGGCGGTGAGTGAAAGGCTCCCCAACCGCCCGAGGGTTTATACCGATTATCGCGAAATGGCAGACGAGGTGGACGCCGTGATGATCGCGCTTCCGCACGATCTGCATTACGAATGCGGTATGTATTTCGCGCGTCGCAATAAGCATATTCTGATGGAAAAGCCGCTCTGCAATACCGAGGAGGAATGCCTTTCGCTGATTGAAACCTGCGAGGAGCGCGGACTGACGCTGATGTGCGCCTATCCCGTTCCCTTCTGGACGGGTATGGTTAAGCTCAAGGAGCTCGTGGATTCAGGCGAATACGGAAGGGTGATGCAGATGTCCGTCTGGACAGAGCAGCTCACCGTTTGCGATCTGGAGAAGCGCCCCTGGGCGGCAACGGCGCGCCTTGGCGGCGGCCAGCTTTTCAGCCACGGATGCCACTATATCGACCTGATGCTCCGCTTTCTCGGCAACCCCGTGGAGGGCGCGCATATCGGTACGCGAATCGGAACGCCATGGCTTCTGAAGGAGGGCACGAGCGCGGTGATCCTCCGCTTTGAAAACGGCGCGATTGGCTATCACGGCGCAACCTGGGGCGCAAGAGGCACCCGCCTTGCCTATGATTTCCAGATCCAAACCGAAAAGGGAATGCTGGAATACGAGCATATGAGCGGCGAGCTTCGCGTTTATAACGAAAACGGCGAGCATAAGCCCGGCGGCGCATCCGAAAGCCAAAAATATTCCGTGCTCTGGAGGCGCGACGAGCAACCCGGCAAGATGACGCAGCACGAGATCCGCCATTTCACCGATTGCGTTCTGAATAAGAAAACCCCGATGACGGACGGACGAAGTGCTCTGCGCAGTCTGCGCGTGATCTGGGCTCTCTATAACGCCGAGCATAACCATACCCTCGCGGATCTTCGCGGCATCTGACTGCTTTAAAGCAGAGAAAACCTATCTTAAAAAAGCCGAGCACGGAGCCAAAAAAAGCTCTATACTCGGCTTTCTTTTTCATTTTTATCAGAGGATCGAAAGCATATTCGCGCGGTAGACCGACGGCGCACAGCCAACGCGACGCTTGAAAAAATTGCTGAAATAATACTGATTTTCAAAGCCGCAGATTTCGGAAATCGCCTTCACGGAAAACTCGG
>JAZTWU010000169.1:0-9184 GCA_045636085.1 Eubacteriales bacterium | reverse complement strand
AGAACGACATGGCTACGATCCGACTTGTGCAGCATTAAGATAATGGGCTTGCCCATCTCGCAAAGGGCGAGGAATTTATCCACGGTTGATGCGCTGACGGAATCGGTGCTGTTGTCCACAGAAACCACCATAAACTCGCCAAAGTCCACGTACTTGACGTACGGATCATCCGCGGGCTCGCCCGCAGAGAGTGCGTTCAGCTTGGGGATATACTCCGCAGCCGCGCCCGCAGACAAGTAATCGTCTGCATAGCACCAGTCGTGGTTACCAAGCGAATACAGTGCGGGGGTTTTGAGTGCCGCGATATTCTGCGCCATCAGCGAGACGTTGAGCTCGGACGGGAAATCGATAATGTCACCCGTGAGCATCAAGAGATCTGCGTTGATCTCGTCCGCATAGCCGAACATATACGGCATGCGCTCCTCGGAAAGCATAAATCCGTCGGTAAATGCGCCTCGTCTGCCTGCAATATAATTGCGGCGGTCAGCTTTCATTGCCTTTGCTTCCTCTGTGCTGTATGCGCTGGAGTGCAGGTCGGTCACCTGCAAAAGTGTATATTCCTTGGAAAGTCCCGGAATCGTCAGCGTTGCGGTCTGCGGCACAATCAACTGCTTGCCCGTGATCTCCAAGACCTCAGCCTTGGAGGACGCCAATGCGATCGACTTGACGTAGACCGTCTCGCCGCTCTTCTGCGTATCTGCAAAATCAATACGGATATCGGTCAACATCGCACCATCCTTTTGGGACTTGGAGAACGGCACGATCACCGTCTGCCAATCCTTTGCGTTACGAATATAGGTAGTCGTGCCCTTGCTCTTGTATTCCGCACCGTCCACCTCTGTGAAAACGGTTACGGAGAATTCGCTCGCGGACACGTTTTCGGTCTTGAGCGTCACGACCGCGTATGCGCAATCGTTCCAGAGCATCTGCTCCAGCCCAAGCAGCTGCATATAGGTCGCGTAATCCAAGGTAAGGTTGGGGTTGCGCACGCGCTCGCCCTCGGTGGTCATTTTAAGAACGGTCGCATCACCGTCTGCCAAAAGCTCGTATGCGCAGTACTTGCCGCCAAGCAGCACCTCGTTTGCGCTGTTTTCATAGAACGTGATCAGCGTACCGCTCGTTGGAGACTCGGGCGTGATCTCGATCTGCAAGCCCTCGGTTTCGGTCTCGGGTTCAGTTTCGGATCCGGGTTCGGTCTCTGTTTCAGCTTCGGACTCCGATTCGGTTTCGATCGGAGCTTGGGTCGATGTTTCTTGTGTCGTCTCCGCAGGAGTCTGGGGCGTTCCCTTATCGCAGGCAACTGCGCTGCAAAGCATCAGCAAAAGCAGCGCAAGTGCCATCAGCCGCAAATATTTCTTCATATTCGCTTACCCAGAACCAACAAGATCAGTTATCCTTGCTCTTGGTTGCGATCTCAACAAGGACCTTACCAAGGAAGGCATCAAAGGTCATCGTGCCAAGGTCTGCGTACTTACGGGAACGTACGGCAACCATACCGGACTCGATCTCCTTTGCACCCACAACAAGCATATAAGGTACCTTTTCGGTCTGTGCCGAACGGATCTTATAGCCGATGGTGTTGTTGGAGCGGTCGATCTCAACTCTCACGCCAGCCTCTGCAAGCTTAGCAGCAAGACCTTCGCAGTATGCAAGCTCGTTGTCACCCATGGGCAGCACCTTGACCTGCGTGGGAGCCATCCACATAGGCAGCGCACCTGCGTACTTTTCCAAGAGCAGCGCAAGCGTTCTCTCGTAGCAGCCCAGCGAGGTTCTGTGAATGATATAGGGGGTAACTCTGGAGTCGGAGGAGTCGGTATATTCCATACCGAACTTCTTAGCCAGCAGCATATCGATCTGAATGGTTACAATGGTATCTTCCTTGCCGAATACGTTCTTGCACTGGATATCCAGCTTAGGACCGTAGAAGGCAGCCTCGTCGATACCGATCTCGTAATTGCCCTTGCCCAAATACTTGTCCAGCAGCTCGCCCATAATGCTCTGCGCCTCTTCCCACTGCTCGGGCGTGCCCTCGTACTTGTCGGTACGCTTGGGATCCCACTGGGAGAAGCGGAAGGAGCAGTCTTCCCAGAGTCCGAGCGTGGAGAGGATGTATTTTGCAAGGTCAAGACAGCCCTTGAATTCCTCGGAAAGCTGATCGGGGCGAAGAACGAGATGTCCCTCGGAGATCGTGAACTGGCGAACGCGGATCAGTCCGTGCATCTCGCCGCTATCCTCGTTGCGGAAAAGGGTAGAGGTCTCGCCAAGTCGCATAGGAAGCTCTCTGTACGAGCGCTTCTTGTTGAGATAAACCTGATACTGGAAGGGGCAGGTCATCGGGCGGAGCGCAAAGCATTCCTTGGAATAATCGTCGGGATCGCCCATAACGAACATACCGTCAAGATAATGATCCCAGTGGCCGGAGATCTTATAAAGCTCTCTCTTTGCCATCAGGGGCGTCTTGGTAAGAAGGTAGCCTCTCTTCTGCTCCTCGTCCTCAACCCAGCGCTGAAGATGCTGGATCGTTCTTGCGCCCTTGGGAAGAAGGATGGGAAGACCCTGACCGATGGATTCAACGGTCGTGAAATATTCCAGCTCGCGGCCGATTTTGTTATGGTCGCGCTTCAGAGCCTCCTCCTGCGCGGCAACATAGGCATTCAGCTCATCCTTGGAGGGGAAGGCAATGCCGTAAACTCTCTGGAGGATCTTGTTGTTCTGATCGCCCTTGTAGTATGCACCCGTGCATTGCGTCAGCTTGAATGCCTTCACGGCACCCGTGGTGTGAAGGTGCGGACCTGCGCAAAGGTCAATGTATTCGCCCTGCTCGTAGAAGGAAAGCTGTGCATCGTCGCCGAGCTCCTCGATCTTTTCTACCTTGTAAGGCTCGTCGAGCTTCTTCATCAGCGCGATGGCCTCGTCCTTTTTCAGCACCTTTCTCTGGATCAGAAGGTTTTCCTTCACGATCTTCTTCATCTCGGCCTCGATATTCTTGAGGATCTCGGGAGTGAAGGAAACCTCGCTGTCAAAGTCCTGGAAAAATCCCGTCTCGGTAGCGGGGCCGATGGTCTGCTTCGTCGAGGGATAAAGGCGCTTCACGGCCTGCGCCATAATATGAGCCGCCGTGTGGCGGAAAACGTGCTTGCCCTCCTCGCTCTCGAAGGTATAGAGGGAAACCTCCGCATCGCTTTCAACGACGGTGGAAAGCTCGCGCATCTCGCCGTTGACCTTGCAGGTCAGCACCGCGCGGGACATAATGCCGAGCGCATTTGCCGCATCAAAAACCGAAACGGCCGCCTCGGAGGAATAAACCTCGCCGGTAGAAAATTTGATTTCAAACATAGTATCTATCTCCTAAAAATGTATTTCGTAAAAAAAGCACACCCCGATTGCATAATCTGCAATCGGGGTGTGGATGATAGCATCCGCACGGTTCCACCCGAGCGTTTCACTCATTACTATTCTTTTTTGTGCCGAGCACCGTGGGCGGTATCCAGAAGAGAAGCCAACCGTTTTTCACCAACCAACGGCTCTCTGCATAGCTTGCATCAGGTGGACTTGTTCCACTAAGTGAAAGTATACCACAAAGGCGGATGAAAGTCAAGTTTTTTTTAATATATTTTGCGTTCGGCCTCCTTTTTCGTCAATTCTGCACGGAAGAGAGAGGACAAAAACGGAGCGGCTTTCATTTTGTGCCGAAACTGCGTTATATTTTTCTCAATGCTTGACATTTTGGGGGCGTATGTGATAAAATAATAATGGAAAAATTTTATTTCGGAGGACTTTACAATGCGTGAAGTTAAAGTGGTTTTGAAGGGCATCGAGGATGTCAGAAATTTCGTTAAGGAAGTAATTCTTCTGGATTATGAGGTGGACCTCGTTCAGGGCAGATACGTTGTGGATGCAAAGTCGGTTATGGGTATTTTTTCGCTGGATCTTCTTTCTCCCATCACGGTGCAGATGCATTCCGATGCGTGCGATGCATTTCTTGCAAAGATCGAAAAGTTTATCGTTGCATAAAGCGGCTCGGAGGATAGAAAAGTGACGAAAGTATTGCAGTTTGGCGAGGGAAATTTCCTTCGCACCTTCGTGGATCATTATTTTGACACTCTCAATGAAGAGGGAGGCGATTTTTCCGTTCATATCGTGAAGCCCATCGCCTTCGGCTCGCTCGAAAATTTCAAGAAGCAGAATAACCGCTATCATATCGTCCTTCGCGGAATGGACGGAGCGGAGGCTGTTGAAAAGGTTAAGGAGATCCGCGTCGTTTCCGAGGCGGTTGACCCCTTCACGGATATGGCGGCGTATGAGAAGCTTGCCGTTGATCCCGAGGTGAAGATCATCGTTTCCAATACGACGGAGGCGGGCATCTGCTTCCACGGTGAGGATAAAATGGATGGCTTTGCCGAGATCACCTATCCTGCAAAGCTCACCAAGCTCCTCTATAAGAGATTCGAGGCAGGTCTTGGCGGCGTTTATCTTCTTCCCGTGGAGCTGATTGATAACAATGCCGATGCGCTCTTCGATTGCGTGAACCGCTATATTGATCTCTGGAAGCTTCCCGAGGCATTCAAGGCCTTCAATGCGAAGGAGAATATCTATTGCAATACGCTGGTTGACCGCATCGTTTCCGGTCATCCGAAAACGGCGGAGGATAGAGCACATCTCAATGCCCTTGTCGGAAAAGAGGATCTTCTCGTTTCCGTCGGTGAGCCCTTCGGTCTCTGGGCCATTGAGGATAAGGGAAATATCCGTGATTATATCAAGGAGGGCTTCCACGGAATCGACGTGGTGCTCACGAAGAATATCACCCATTATAAGAAGCAGAAGGTTCGCGTGCTGAATGGTAGCCATACCAACCTCGTTGCTATGGGTATTGTGGAGGGCGCTGTCACGGTTTATGACTGTATGAACAGCGAAAAGATCCGCGCCTTCGTTGAAAAAACGCTGGATGAGGAGATCATTCCCTTCGTTTCCGAGGATTATAAGGGCGTTCGCGCCTTCGCAGATAGCGTGCTTTCCCGCTTTGAAAACCCCTATCTGAATCACCTTCTCGTTTCCATTTCGCTCAATAGCATTTCCAAGTGGAGAGCGCGCTGTCTTCCTTCCTTCGAGGATTATCTTGCAAAGCACGGCAAGATTCCCGCGACGATGACGAAGGGCTTCTCCTACCTTATGTATCTTTATAAGAGCATCCGTGCCGAGGGGGATAAGTTCGTCGCCGATCTTCGCGCAGGCAAGATCGAGGTGAAGGATGATCTTCCTTACCTGACCTTCTTTGCAAATGGCGGCTCCGTGGCTGAATTTATGGCAAATGCGGAGATCTTCGGCCGTGATCTGACGGCGATCCCCGGCTTCCTTGCCGCGGTTACGGAAAACATTAAGCTTCTGGAAGAGGGAAAGAGTTTGCTCGTATGAAGGATACATTGATCATCAATGAAAAGGACAATGTGGCCGTTCGTCTCACCGAGGCGGATGGGATCCCCGCAGGCCACAAGTATGCGCTCTGCGATATTGCAGAGGGCGAGTTCGTTTATAAGTACGGCTGTGTGATCGGCCGCGCAAAGCAGGCGATCAAGAAGGGCGAGTGGGTACATACGCACAATTTGCGCTCGCACCTTGACGAGAGCTTCACCTATGAATATAAGTACGCCGCGCTCGAGGAGAAAAACGGGCAGGGAAGCTTTATGGGCTACCGCCGCCCCCACGGCCGCGCAGGCATCCGCAACGAGATCTATATTATTCCCACGGTCGGATGTGTGAACAACGTTTGTATGCGTATGGAAAAGCTTGCTCAGCGCTTCGTTGGCGGATCTCTTGATGGAATCTATGCTTTGACGCACCAGTTCGGATGCAGTCAGCTGGGAGACGATAACGATAATATCCGCAAGCTTCTTGCCGCCATCGCCCTGCATCCCAATGCCGCCTTCGTTCTGATCGTCGGCCTCGGATGCGAAAATAACCTTCTTGAGGGAATGCAGAAGGAGCTTGCACCCTACGGCAGAGAGAATATTGAGTTCTTTAATTGCCAGGAGGTGGAGGATGAGCTGGCATACGGTCTCTCCATCCTTGAGAAAATGGCCGGAAAGGCAAAGGAAATGAAGCGCGAGAGCGTTCCGCTTTCCGAGCTCACGATCGGTCTCAAGTGCGGCGGATCGGACGGATTTTCGGGCATCACCGCGAATCCCCTCGTCGGACAGGTGACGGATAAGCTCGTCGCCCTCGGCGGAAGCGCCGTGTTGACGGAGGTTCCCGAGATGTTCGGCGCTGAGCAGATCCTTATGAATAAGTGCCGCACGGAGAATCTTTTCTGCCGCTATAAGGATATGATCGAGAATTTCAAGAAGTCCTATACGGATCTTGGCTTCCCGGTTTATGAAAACCCCAGCCCCGGAAATAAGAAGGGCGGAATCACAACGCTGGAGGAAAAGTCGCTCGGCTGTATCGAAAAGGCAGGGCATACCCCCGTCGTGGATGTTCTTATGTACGGTGAGATTCAGAAGGAGGTCGGCGTCAGCGTGCTGAACGCCCCCGGAAACGACCTGATTGCCGCAACGGCCTTGGCCGCCGCAGGATGCCAGATGGTGCTTTTCACCACGGGCCGAGGAACGCCGTTTTCCACCTTCGTGCCCACGATGAAGATCGCAACAAACGATCGTCTTGCCGCTTTTAAGGACAATTGGATCGATTTCAACGCCTTCTCGATGGATGCGGACGGGCTTTATGACCTCGTTGTCGCCGTTGCAAACGGAGAATATACCTGCAAGAGCGAGGATCTGCGCGAGATCGCATTCTATAAGACCGGCGTAACGCTTTAAAATACCAAAAAAGGTCGGCTTTGCAAAAAAACATCCTCTCGGAGAGTTGCAAGGCCGACCGTTTTATAGAGGAAAGAAAAAATGAAGCAAATCAAAAAAGAGTGCCATATTGCACTCGTGCAGGCAACGCCCGTGATGTTCGATAAGGATAAGTGCCTCGAGAAGGTGCTGAAATATATCGATGAATGCGCCGCAAAAGGAGCGGAGCTTATCGTTTTTCCCGAGCTTTTCATTCCGGGCTATCCTCTGGGAATGACCTATGGCTTCACGGTTGGCAGTCGCAAGGCCGCAGGCCGCGAGGACTGGAAGGTATATTATGAAAATTCCATTCTCTCGGATGGGGAAGAGATGGCGGCCGTTGTCGCCGCCGCGAAAAAGCACGGCGTTTATATCAGCCTCGGCTATTCCGAGCGCGACGGCGTGACGAGCACGCTCTATAATTCCAATATGATGATCTCTCCCGAGGGAGAATGCAAAAATCATAGAAAGTTGAAGCCCACAGGCTCGGAGCGCGTCGTTTGGGGGGATGGACAGCAGGATTATTTCCCCGTGATGCAAACGCCTTGGGGGCCGATGGGAAATCTGATCTGTTGGGAAAGCTATATGCCGCTTGCGCGCGTTGCCCTCTATCAGAAGGGAATCACGATCTATATCTCTCCGAATACCAACGATAATCCCGAATGGCAGGACACCGTGCGCCATATCGCCATCGAGGGGCACGTTTTCTTCGTGAACTGCGATATGTTCTTTAAGCGCTCGGATTATCCCGAAACCGCAAGCGCACAGGCGGAGATTGCCGCTCTGCCCGAAATCGCCTGCCGCGGCGGATCGAATATCATCGATCCCTTCGGCCATCCCGTAACGGAAACGCTCTGGGATAAGGAAGGCGTTCTTTACGCAACCTTGGATATGGAAAAGGCCTACGCATCGAAAATGGAAATGGACTGCGTTGGGCACTATGCGCGCCCCGATGTTCTGAAGCTTGAAGTCGTTGATAAGTGAGGATAAAAAATGAGCCATACGCCCGTGGATAAAAATATGATCTTTGAGAGTCGCCTGAATATTGAGGGGCTCGTGTATCGCGATTTTTTGGATGATCCCTTCCGTGTATACGGACTTGTGAGAGAAGAGAGCACTTATATCCGTCTCCCCGAGGCTGCCGCCGCGGCAGTCAGCCCTGCGGTTTATGATATGTATCGAACCACGACGGGCGGTCGCCTTCGCTTCGTCAGCGATAGTCCCTATGTTGCCCTGCGCGCCGAGCTTTCCCGCGTGGAGCGTATTCCGAATATGACGGCGATCGGCACGCTGGGCTTCGACCTTTATGCGGATGGCGAATATGCAGGCAGCTTCGTTCCTTCTATGACGGAGAATACCTATGAGGCCGTCGTAAAGCTTCCGGATCGCAAGACGCGCAGCTTTATGATCCATTTTCCTCTGTATAGCGCAATCGATTCCTTGAAGATCGGCCTTGCATCGGATGCTTCGCTTCTGCCGGCAGAGGATTATGCGGTGGAAAAGCCCATCGTTTTCTATGGCTCCTCAATCACGAACGGTGCTTGCGCTTCCCGTCCCGGTATGGCTTATACCGCGCAGGTGGGAAGAGCCTTGAATGCCAATCATTATAACCTTGGCTTCGGTGGCTCCGCCAAGGGCGAGCAGGCGATGGCGGAATATATCGCATCTCTCGATATGTCCGTTTTCGTTCTGGATTACGATCATAATGCAAATAACCCCGACCACCTGCTCGAAACGCACGCACCCTTCTATAAAACCGTTCGTGCGAAAAATCCGGATCTGCCCATTCTGATGATCACCGCGCCGAAGGTGAAGCGCGATGCAGCTTGGCAGCGCCGCTATGAAATTATCAAAAAGACCTATGAGGATGCCGTGGCCGCAGGAGATGAAAATGTTTATTTTCTGGATGGCGCCGCACCGCTCCGCGAGCTCGGCCTTGATTATTTCGTGGACGGAACGCACCCCTCCGATCTTGGATTTTATCGGATGGCAGGCGCGGTCGCGGATATCCTTCGCCCCTTGGTGAAATAAGAAAAACAGTAAAAAAGCACATTTATTGTAAATAAAAGCGTTCTTTTTTTGAAGAAAAACAAGCGCAGGCTCAAAAATGGTGAGTCTGCGCTTTCTTTTTTTAGAAAGAGAAAATGTAGAAAAATCAAAAGGAAAAGGCGGAGAATCCAAGGATTCTCCGCCTTTATTAATTATAGAAGAAATTATTTACCGTACTTCTCACGGGCAACGTAAGAGGTGTGGAGCGCATGGTGTGCCGCGTGGCAACCGTAGCCGCCCTTGAAGTAGTTATCGTAAACCTCTTTCACGATGGGGTTCTGATGAGACTTACGAACAGCCATTGC